>JBBSRD010000233.1:0-5018 GCA_038243415.1 Actinomycetales bacterium
CCCGACCACCGCGCGGCCGTGCTCCTCGCCGTAGCCCGCCGAGCCGCGCGGGTTCCCCAGGACCACGGCGTACCCGGCGCCGGCGAGCACCTGGGCCTCGTCCAGCACCGACCACGTGAAGGCGCTGAAGGGACCGCCGTGGATCATGAGGACGGTGGGGTGGGGGCCCTCGCCGAAGCTGGCGCGGTGGGGCAGCACCACCCATCCGTGCACGGCGTACCCGTCGGGCGCGGTGGCGGTGAGCTCGCGCATCGGGCGCACCGTGGTCGCCCTGAGCGGGGCGGCCACGTCGGTGAGGGGGACGACCGCCGTGCCGTGCAGGCGGACGAGGTCGCCGGCGGTGGCCCCGTCCGCGACGACGGCCACGACCACCGACCCGTCGGCGGTGGCGTCGGCGGCGAGCACCGTGCGGTGGCCGCCCAGCAGCAGCTGCGGCTCGCTCCCCGCAGCAGCGCCGGCCGCTCCGGCGCCGGCTCCGTCCGCCGGGTCGGGCGAGGACACGTGCAGCAGGTGCTGCGCGCCGCGCACCCGGGCCAGCACGAGGGCGCCGCTGCCGGTCGTCACCAGGTCGGCCGACGGTTCCCCGAGGTCGAGCGAGGGGTCGGTGAGGCGGCGCGGCGGGGCGTCGCCCTCCAGCGGGGCCCACCACAGCGATGCCGGCCGCGCGACGACGTCGAGGCCGCCGCTCCCGGTCTGGCTGGCGACGGCCAGCAACCCGGCCCCCGAGGCGTCGGGGACCACGCGACCCACGCTGAGGTCGCCTCCGAGGACCAGCACCGGCTCGGCGTCGGGGGCGGGGGCGCCGTCCACGACGGCCACCTCGACGCGGTAGGCGCCGGTGCGCAGGTCGTCGTCGGCGCCGTCGTGGCGGGCAGAGGCGAAGAGGAGCGCCCGGCCGTCGCGGGTCCAGGCCGGGTCGGCGTCGTCGAAGTCCCCGGAGGTGACCTGGCGGGGCGGTGCGGCGCTCACGACCTGGGCCGGGGGCGAGCCAGCGTCGCGCGGCGCGGCGGAGACGGGAGAGGTGATGTCCTCCACGTCGAGCACGAAAAGGTGTCTCGGCCGGTCCAGGGTCCACCCCACGCCGTCGAGGCGGTGGTCCAGGGCGGTGATCAGGCGCGGCGCCTCCCGGCCCGGGGAGGCTTCCGCGCCGCTCAGCAGGGCTCCGTCGGGGCCCGTCCCGTACCGACCGGGCTCGGGCACCCTCGCGGCGTAGGCCAGGCGCGCCGGGCCGGCTCCCGCGGGCGACCACGCCGGGGTGCCCACGCCGAGGGGGTGCGAGGCGGCGTCGGTCAGCACCACCGGCTCGCCGCCCCCGGTCTCGACGAGGGCGATCTGGGGTCGACCGTCCTGCTCGCGACGGCAGAACGCGACCCAGACCCCGTCGGGGCTCACCGCGGGGGAGGTGTCGTGGTGGCCGCGGGTCAGCGGTCGCGGCGCCCCACCCGCGGTGGGGACGCGCCAGAGACCGCCGACCTGCTCGTCGTCGACCAGGGAGGGAGCGGTGATGGCCAGCACGGCCTCGCTCCCGTCCGGCAGCAGCGACGGCGGGCCACAGGCAGAGAGCAGGGTGATGTCGTCTGGGCGCACAGGCGGGACGCTACCGACGGTGCCGAGCCGGCGCTTCTCGATCGACGCCCGTCCAGGTCCCGTGCTCCGGAGCGCGACGACGCGCCGATGCCGCCCGCGTACCGCACCATGAGCCCGTGGCCGAGTACCCCGACATCCGACCCTCCGCTGAAGAGATCTACGACCGGATCGAGGCAGACGCCGCGAAAGAGCTCGAGCGGTCGGCGCGCCAGCTGATGTTCTCCGGCCTCGGCGCCGGCCTGGCGATGGGGATCTCCGGCTTCGCGGTCGCGGTCGCCCGCGACCACCTCGACGTCGGCAAGGACTCCCTCGTCCCGTGGCTGCTGTACCCGCTCGGCTTCATCATCGTCATCGTCGGGCGCCAGCAGCTGTTCACCGAGAACACGCTCACGCCGGTGACCTTCGTGCTGCGCCGCCGCGCCAAGGGCCTGCAGATGCTGCGGCTGTGGGGAGTCGTCCTGGCCTCCAACCTCGTGGGCGCGCTCGCCATCGCGGCCCTGGCGATGACGACCACGGCGATGTCGCCCGGGGTCGAGGAGCAGCTCGCCCTGCTCGGCAAGGAGACGGTGGACCAGCCGGCCATGACCATCTTCTGGACCGCGGTGGTCGCCGGATGGATCATCGCCCTCGTCACCTGGCTCGTCACGGCCGCCAGCACCACCCTCGGGCAGGTCGTCATCATCTTCGGTCTGACCTTCGTGGTCGGTGCGGGGCACTTCACCCACAGCATCGCCGGCGCGTCCGAGGCCTTCTCCGCCGCGATCGCGGGCGAGATCGAGATCGGGGACCTGTTCGTCTGGTTGGGCCTGGCGCTCGTGGGCAACACCCTCGGCGGGGTGGTCATGGTGGCGCTGTTCAACTACGGACAGGTGGCCAAGGACGACGACGAGCGCGACGAACGCTCGCTCAAGGAGCGCAGCGACGACCGCCGCAACGGCTCGGGGCACCCGCAGGGGTCCTCCGAGGTCTGAGGCGGTCCGAGGTGGGCACGGCGCGTCGTGGCCCGTGCCCACCGGCGCTGAGCGCGGCCAGGCGTCCTCGGTCCGGTCGGGGACGGACGCGGCGGCGACCAGGTCCTCAGGCGAAGACGACGGTGCGGTGCCCGGCCAGCAGCACCCGGTGCTCGGCGTGCAAGCGCACCGCCCGGGCGAGCACCTGCGCCTCGACGTCCTGGCCGATGGCCTGCATCCGGCTCACCGTCATCGCGTGCGTGACCCGGTGGACGTCCTGCTCGATGATCGGACCCTCGTCGAGGTCCGGCGTCACGTAGTGTGCCGTCGCCCCGATGATCTTCACGCCGCGCTCGTGCGCCTGGGCGTAGGGGCGGGCGCCCTTGAAGCTCGGCAGAAAGCTGTGGTGGATGTTGATCGCCCAGCCCTCCAGCGCCTCGCACAGCTCGGGTGAGAGCACCTGCATGTAGCGGGCGAGGACCACCAGCTCCACCTCGCCCTCCTCGATGATCTCCATCAACCGGGCCTCGGCGTCGTCCTTCGTGTCGTTCGTCACCGGCAGGTGGTGGAAGGGCGCGCCGTAGAAGCCGGCGAGGGGGGCGAGGTCGTCGTGGTTGCTGACCACCGCGACCACCTCCACCGGGAGCTGGCCGGCGCGGGTGCGGAACAGCAGGTCGTTGAGGCAGTGCCCGGCGCGGCTGACCATCACCAGGGTTCGCACCGGCCGGTCGGCGCGGTCGAGCGTCCACGTCATGCCCCAGCGCTGCGCCTGCGCGCGGACCGCGGCGTGCACGTCGTCGGCGGCCACGGCAGCGGGCACGTCGACGGCCACCCGCATGTGGAAGCGCCCCGTGCCCGGATCGCCGAACTGCTGGCTGTCGCTGATGTTGGCGCCGAGGTCGGCCAGCATCCCGGTGATGGCGTGGACGATCCCGGGGGCGTCGGGGCAGGCGAGCGCCAGAACCCAGGCGACGTCGGGCGGGGTCGTGCCCGCCGGGAGGGCGCCGACGGGGGACGCCCCGGTCGCTGGCGCGGAGGTCTGGGGCGGCGTCGGCGTCGGCGGCGTCGGCGGCATCGTCGGGGGCTGGCTCACAGGCGTGGAGGCTATCGGGCGTGGGCCCGCCGGAGCCGCTCGCCGCCGCGGACGGCCCGGCGACCGCGTGATCCGTGCTTGCATCGCCCCGTGGCCACCCGACGCAACCTCGCTCAGCCCACCGTCGCGCTCCTGCTGCTGCGGATCGTGGGGGGAGGGGTGCTGCTCGTCCACGGTCTGCAGAAGCTCTTCGTCTCCACGCCCGGCGACCTCACCGTGCTCGTCGCGAGCCAGGGCCTCCCCGTGCCCGGGCTGCTGGCCTGGCTCCTCATCATCGGCGAGATCGTCCTCGGTGTGCTGCTCCTCCTGGGCCTCCTGACGCGCGTCGCAGGGGGCCTGGCGGCGCTGATGATGGCGCTGGTCTGGGTGAGCCAGCACGTGGTGACGCTGCCGGACGCCGTCGCGCTGGTCGGCGGGTCGAGCGGCCTCCCCGGGGAGAACGCCCTCCTCCTGATCGCCGTCACCGCAGCCGTGGCGCTCGCGGGCCCCGGGGCGGCGTCCCTGGACCAGGCACGCGGCCGCGGCCGGCGCAAGACCCGCTGACCGGTCCGGGAGAGCGCCGGCACGCGCGACCGCGCCGCTGTGCCCCCGTGCGCGCGGCGCTGCCCGCCCGTAGGTTCGACGCCGTGAGCACCGACACGAAGACCTCCGCAGGCTCGACCCCCGAGCAGGCGACCGACCAGCCGTCGTCCCAGCCGACGAGCGCGCAGGACTCTCCGACCAGCGCCCCGCTGCCCGCCGTCGCCCTCGTGCTCTTCGGAGCCACCGGCGACCTCGCCGCGAAGATGGTGCTGCCCGCGATCGCCGCGCTCGCTGCCACCGGCGAGCTGCCCGAGCACTGGCGCCTCATCGGCAACGGGCGGGGCAAGGTCTCCGACGAGGAGTTCCGCGACCACCTGCGCGACGTGCTGAAGCCCGGCCAGGACGGCGCGGTGCTCTCCCAGGAGGCGTTCGACCAGCTGTCCGGCAGCGTGCGCTTCGCCGGTGACGGCTTCTCCTCCGACGACCCGGGCGAGCTGCCCGACGTGCTGGGCCGGGCCCTGGACGAGCTGGGCGACGGCGCCCAGGTCATCCACTACCTCGCCCTGCCGCCGACCACGTTCGTCCCCTACACCGAGGCGCTGCGCGACCACGGTCTTACCGACGGCGCCCGGGTGGTCTACGAGAAGCCCTACGGCGAGTCGAAGGAGGGCTTCGAGAAGCTCGACGAGCTGGTGCGCTCGATCTTCGCCGAGGAGGACGTCTTCCGCATCGACCACTTCCTCGGCAAGGAGGCCACCCAGCAGCTCCACGTGCTCCGCTACGCCAACCGGTGGGTGGAGGAGCTGTGGTGCGCGGACTCGATCGAGCAGGTGCAGATCGACGTCCCCGAGACCCTCGACGTCGCC
>JBBSRD010000234.1:0-4983 GCA_038243415.1 Actinomycetales bacterium
CCCTCAACGAGCCGTGGTGCGCCGCCTACCTGGGGTACGCCGCCGGGGTCCACGCCCCGGGCCGCCGCGAGCCGGCCGCGGCCCTCGCGGCCGTCCACCACCTCAACCTCGCCCACGGCCTCGCGGCGCGGGCCCTGCGGAGCCGCGCCCCCTCGACAGAGGTGGGCCTGACGGTGAACCTCGGGTACTTCCTCCCCGACAGCGGGTCCCCCGAGGACGCCGACGCGGTCCGCCAGGTGGACGGCCTGCAGAACCGCGTCTTCCTCGACCCGGTGCTGCACGGCCGGTACCCGAGCGACGTGCTGGAGGACACCGCGGACGTCACCGACTGGTCGTTCGTCCAGGGCGGTGACCTCGCGGTGATCGCGGCCCCGCTCGACGCGCTGGGCGTCAACTACTACAGCCCGAGCACCGTCCGACGGGTGGGTGCCGGCGGGGAGCGTGAGGGCGCGGACGGTCACGGCGAGGGGGCGGGCACCCCGTGGGTGGCCGCCGGCGACGTCGACTTCCTCGCGATGCCCGGCCCCCTCACCGACATGGGCTGGCCCATCGACCCAGCGGGCCTGAGGGAGCTGCTGCTGCGCCTCTCCCGCGAGGCGCCCGGCCTGCCGCTGTACGTCACTGAGAACGGCGCCGCCTACGACGACGGCCCCGGCGAGGACGGGCGCGTGCGCGACGTCCGGCGCACCGACTACCTGCAGGGCCACCTGAGCGCCGTGAGCGAGGCCCTCGCCGCCGGCGCGGACGTCCGCGGGTACTTCCTGTGGTCGCTCCTGGACAACTTCGAGTGGGCCTACGGGTACTCCAAGCGCTTCGGGATCGTCCACGTCGACTACGGGACGCAGGTGCGGACCGTCAAGGACAGCGCGCACTGGTACTCAGGAGTGATCCGCGACAACGGATGGTGACGGGTCGGGGCGTTCGCCCCGTCGTTACCCGATCGTGGCCTCCGGAGCCGCTCCGTAGCGATCACCTGTGGCATGGTGTTCGAGCACCACCGAGCGGATCATGCGAGCGATCTGCCCGTCCGGCGAGCACCCGCTCGCCACCGGGACCCGCACCCGCGGGACGGTCGGCCCCTAGCAGTCGAGATCCTCCTGCTGGCCCCCGGACCACCGCTCGTCCGTGCCCTGCGCGGACGCGAGGAAGGACCCGCCCATGTGGGAGTACATCCTCGACCGCCGCGAGCAGATCGCCGTCCAGGCGTTCCAGCACGCGAGCCTGGTCGTGCAGTGCGTCGCCGTCGGCGCGCTCATCGCGGTCGTCATCGCGATGCTCGTCTACCGCAGCAAGGCCGGCACGTCCGCGGCCAACGGCCTCTCCGCCATCGGGCTCACCATCCCGTCGTTCGCCCTGCTGGGCGTGCTGCTGGTGCCCTTCGGCTTCGGCATCGCCCCGGCCTTCATCGCCGTGACCTTCTACGCCACCCTGCCCATCCTGCGCAACGCGGTGGTCGGTCTCACCGAGGTCGACCAGTCCCTCGTGGAGTCCGCGCGCGGCATGGGCATGAGCCGGATCCGCACCCTGCTCCAGGTAGAGATCCCGCTCGCCTGGCCCGTGATCCTCGCGGGGATCCGCACCTCCACCCAGATGGTGATGGGCATCGCCGCCATCGCCGCGTACGTCCTGGGGCCCGGCCTCGGCTCTTTCATCTTCACCGGCCTGTCGCGCCTCGGTGGCGCCAACGCCCTGTACTCCACCCTGGTCGGCACGTTCGCCGTGGTCGTCGTCGCAGTCATCGTCGACGTCCTGCTCGTGCTCGTCGGCCGCCTGACCACCTCGAGGGGTATCCGTGTCTGAGACCATCACCCGCAGCGACCAGCACTCCAGCGACGACGACAGCCGCGACGGCCGCGACGGCCGCAAGGTCAGCGGCGTCAAGATCGTCCTGAAGGGCGTCACCAAGCGCTACTCCGACAAGGGCACCGCTGCGGTCGACTCCGTCGACCTCGAGATCCCCGCCGGGGAGACCGTGATGTTCGTCGGGCCCTCCGGCTGCGGCAAGACCACCCTGCTGAAGATGCTCAACCGCCTCATCGAGCCCAGCGGCGGCAAGATCTTCCTGGGTGACGAGGACGTCACCAACCAGGACCCCGACGAGCTGCGCCGGCGCATCGGCTATGTCATCCAGGCCGGGGGTCTCTTCCCCCACATGACGGTGGGGACGAACATCGGGATGGTCCCGAAGATGCTCAAGTGGGACAAGCAGCGGATCGCCGAGCGCACTGACGAGCTGCTCGACCTCGTCGGGCTCGACCCGGCGCAGTACCGCGACCGCTACCCGCGCGAGCTCTCCGGCGGGCAGCAGCAGCGCGTGGGCGTCGCCCGCGCGCTGGCGGCCGACCCGCCGGTCCTCCTCATGGACGAGCCCTTCGGCGCGGTGGACCCGATCACCCGCCAGCGCCTGCAGGACGAGCTGATCCGCATCCAGGAGGAGCTGGGGAAGACGATCGTCTTCGTCACCCACGACATCGACGAAGCCGTCAAGCTCGGCGACAAGATCGTCATCTTCGACGTCGGCGCCAGGATCGCGCAGTACGACACGCCGGAAGCCATCCTCGCCGACCCCGCGGACGACTACGTGGCCGACTTCATCGGGGCCGGCGCGACGCTCAAGGCGCTCAGCCTCAAGCGCGTCCACCAGGTCGACCTCCTCCACCCCCTCATGGTGGAGGCCGGGAGCGACCCCTCGACCGTCGTGGCCGAGGCCGACGCGGCGGGCCAGAAGTACGTCATCGTCGTCGACGAGCGGGACCGTCCGATCTCGTGGCCGTCCGTGCGCGAGCTGGAGCGGTCCGGCCGGGTCCCGTCCACCGTGGACGAGAACCTGCCCGTCGTGGGTCGCAGCGCCACCCTCAACGACGCCCTCGACACGATGCTCGTCGCCTCGCAGGGCGGCGTCATCGTCACAGGGCGCCAGGGCGCCGTCGTCGGGACGCTGCTCGTGGAGACCGTGATGGCGGAGATCCAGGGCGTCCGGACGCGAGAGATCGGATGAGCGCGACAGCCACCCGCGCCGACGAGCAGCGCGGCGGCGAGCCGAAGCCGGCGGACCTCGACGAGGAGACGACCCAGTCCTCGACCGAGAAGACCCGCGGTCTGAAGGGCCTCGTCGTCCAGCCGGTCCTCATCCTCGTGGCCCTGGGAGCCTGGCTGGTCTGGCGGGTGACCTACCCGCTGTCCGAGACCGAGCTGGCCCAGCTGGGCTGGGTGCCGCTGAGGCGCAGCGTCCTCCAGCACCTGGGGCTGACGTTCGTGTCGGCGGCCATCGTGCTGGTCATCGCCATCCCGCTCGGGGTGCTCCTCACCCGGGGACCGCTGCGCCGGTTCGTCGCCCCGGTCGTGGTGGCGATCGCTGGGATCGGCCAGGCCGCACCGGCCATCGGCCTCTTCGTCATCTTCGCCGCCGTCGCGTGGCTCGGGTTCGGTTTCCGCACCGCGGTGGTCGTCCTGGTGCTGTACGCGGCGCTGCCGGTGCTGCGCAACACCATGGTCGGCATCCAGTCCGTCGACGCCCGCCTCATCGAGGCCGGGCGCGGCATGGGCATGTCCGCGGCCGCGGTCCTCTTCAAGGTCGAGCTGCCGCTGGCGGTCCCGATCCTTCTCTCCGGCGTGCGGACCGCCCTGGTGCTGCTCGTGGGCACCGCCACCCTCGCCACCTTCATCTCCGCTGGCGGCCTCGGGATCCTCATCACCACCGGCGTCAACCTCAACCTCAACTCGGCGCTGTTCTCAGGAGCCATCCTCGTCGCCCTGCTCGCCCTGTTCATCGACTGGCTGGGCCGCGCCTTCGAGCACTTCGCCTCGCCGAAGGGACTCCGATGAGAGCCACCCCCACGACGCGACGGCGCACCGCGCTCGCGGGCGGGGTCGCGGCCCTCGCACTGGTCCTCACCGGGTGCGGCCTCGGCGGGGCGAGCAGCTTCACTCCCGTCGCCGAGCCCGGGTCGATCAAGAAGATCGCCGCGGCCGAGGGCGTGAAGGTCGCCGTCGGCAGCAAGAACTTCACCGAGCAGCTCATCCTCGGCAAGATGGCCGTCATCGCCCTGCAGACGGCCGGCTACACCGTCCTGGACCGAACGAACATCCCCGGGTCCGTCCCGGCGCGCCAGGCCCTGGCCACCGGCGAGACCGACTTCCAGTGGGAGTACACCGGCACGGCGTGGATCGCCTACCTGGGCAACGAGAAGCCGGTCGTCGGCGACGAGGCGCAGTTCCAGGCGGTGAAGAAGGCCGACGTGGAGAACGACATCACGTGGCTGAAGCCGGCGCCGATGAACAACACGTACGCCTTCGCGGTCCGCAAGGAGGCCCTGCCCGAGCTCGATGACATCAAGGACCTCTCCCAGCTGAAGGACCTCCCCGTGGAGCAGCGCACCCTGTGCGTGGAGAGCGAGTTCGCCTCCCGCACCGACGGGCTCCCCGGCATGCTCGAGGCCTACGGCCTGAAGCTCGGCGACCCCGACGGCATCCCGCGCGACAACGTGCGCGTGCTCGACACCGGAGCGGTCTACACCGCGGCGGACGCGGGGAAGCTGTGCAACTTCGGGGAGGTGTTCACCACCGACGGGCGCATCCTCGCGCTCGACCTCGCGGTGCTCACCGACTCGGAGAAGTTCTTCCCCAGCTACAACGTGGCGCCCGTCTTCGACACGTCCGCGCTCGAGGAGCATCCGGAGATGGCCGGGATCATGGAGCAGCTCGCCCCGAAGATCACGAGCGACATCATGCTCCAGCTGAACGCCAAGGTCGACGTCGACGGCGAGGACCCCGCCGACGTCGCGTACGAGTGGATGAGGTCCGAGGGCTTCGTGAAGTAGACCCTCGTCCGTCTCGGCGCCCCGCCACCCGTTCCCCGGTGGCGGGGCGCTCCGCTGCCCCCGGGCACCCACCAGCAGCCCGGCGCCGACCGCCTGCGGGCGGGCGGGGAGGCTGGGCCCCTGGCCCGATGCTTGCCCCCCGCGGCCCTCCCGCTGGCGGGCC
>JBBSRD010000235.1:0-4979 GCA_038243415.1 Actinomycetales bacterium
CGGGCCCTGACGGGTAGTCGAGGTTCGGCTTGATGTTCTTGCCCGAGGTCATGGCGGTCTCCAGGCCATCATACATCTCCAGGAGGTCGCGCCGCCCGGTGTGCTCGACGAGCTCCTCGAGGGCGGCCTTCATCGTCGGGACGCGGGAGTCGCCGTTCTTGTAGACCCGGTGCCCGAAGCCCATGATCTTCTTCTTGTTCGCGAGCGCGTCCTTCAGCCACGCATCCACGTTGGTCGGCGTGCCGATCTCGCCGAAGACCTGCATGACCGCCTCGTTGGCGCCGCCGTGCAGCGGGCCCTTGAGCGCCCCGACCGCAGCGGTGACGGCGGAGTACAGGTCCGACAGCGTCGAGGTCACCACGCGGGCGGTGAACGTCGAGGCGTTGAAGGAGTGCTCGGCGTAGAGCACCAGGGAGACGCGGAAGGCGTCGACGACGACGTCCTCGGGCACCTCGCCGAACGTCATGTGCAGGAAGTTCGCCGCGTAGTCCAGGCTCTCGTCGGGATCGACGAGGTCCTCGCCGCGGCGACGGCGCTGGTCGTAGGCGACCACCGCGGGGATCTTCGCCAGCAGGCGCACCGACTGGGCTGCCGTGGCTTCCTCGTCGGTGGAGTGCGCCGAGGGGTCCAGCGACCCGATGACGGAGACGGCGGTGCGCACCACGTCCATCGGGTGCGCGGCGACGGGGATGGCGTCGATGACGTCGCGCACCTCGGGGTCCACCGCGCCCGGGGACCGCTCCTCGGCCGCGAAGGCGGCGCGCTGCGCGGCGTCGGGGAGCTCGCCGACGAGCAGCAGGTGCGCGACGTCCTCGAAGGAGCAGGATCTCGCCAGCTCCTGGACGGGGTAGCCGCGGTAGAGCAGGGAGTTGGTCTCGGGGTTGACCTTGGAGACGGACGTGGTGTCGACGACGACCCCGGCCAGTCCCTTGTGGATCTCCGGGGCGTTCTCGGTCTGGGTGCTCACAGGATCTCCTTCGATCGGGGGGTGGTGAGGACGTCCATGGTCACTGGTCGAGCGAGAAGGTGTACACGCCGTCGTCGAACGCCGCGTACCCCTCGTAGTCGAGCAGCTCGTACTGGTCGGCGCGGGTCTGCATCTGCGGCACCACCGAGGTCAGCGATCCCTCGGCGGCGAGCACGTCCAGCGCGCGCTCCGCGGCGCCCATCGCCAGGCGCAGCAGGGAGACGGGGAAGATCACGAGGTCCACCCCGGCGGACTCCAGCGCGGAGACGCTGAACAGCTCGCTCTTGCCGAACTCCGTCATGTTCGCCAGAACGGGCACGTCGACGGCCTTCTTCACGGCCTCGAACTCCGCGAGCGAGCGCATCGCCTCGGGGAAGATCGCGTCGGCCCCCGCGTCGACCAGCGCCTTCGCCCGGCCGATCGCGGCGTCGAGCCCGTCGACGGCGCGGACGTCGGTGCGCGCCATGACCAGCAGGTTCTCGTCGCGCCGGGCGTCGCACGCGGCCTTGATCCGGGAGACCGCCACGTCGAGGCCCACGACGGCCTTGCCGTCCAGGTGACCGCAGCGCTTGGGGTTGACCTGGTCCTCGACGTGCAGGCCGGCGACGCCGGCGTCCTCGAGGGCCTGGACGGTGCGGGCAGCGTTCATCGGCTCCCCGAAGCCCGTGTCGGCGTCGACCAGGACCGGAAGCTCGGTGGCCCGGGTCACGGACTGCGCGGCCCCGGCCACCTCGGTGAGCGTGGTGAGCCCGATGTCCGGGAGCCCCAGGCTCGTGGAGATCACCGAGCCCGAGAGGTAGACGCCCTCGAAGCCCTTGCGCTCGATGAGCATCGCGGACAGGGCGTTGAAGGCCCCGGGCAGACGCAGGATCCCGGGAGCGGCCAGCGCCTCGCGGAAGGCGGCGCGCTTGGCGTGGGCGGGGGTGGTGGCGGACAGCATCAGAACAGGCCCTCCGGGAGCGGGGCGGCGGCCAGGTAGCCGGCCGGGGCGACGATCGAGAGCCCGTCGAGCTGCTCGCCGCTCAGCGACGGCAGGTCCTGCGCCGCGGCGAGGAACCGGTCGACCTCGCTGGCGCCCAGCACCGGCTCCGCCAGGGTGCGCAGCTTCTCGACGTACTGCTCGCGGGCGAAGGGCCGGGCGCCCAGCGGGTGGGCGTCGGCCACGGCGATCTCCTCCACGATGCGCGAGCCGTCGGTCATCGCGGCCTCCAGGCGCCCGCCGAAGGCTTTCTGCGACGGGTCCGGGGAGTGGTAGCGCCGGGTCCACTCCTCGTCCTCGACGGTGGTGATCTTCTGCCACAGCGCCACGGTGTCGGGACGGGCGGCGCGCTCGGGGGCGTAGGAGGCGACGTGGTCCCAGCCGCCGTCCTGCAGCGCGACGGCCAGGATGTACGCGATCGAGTGGTCGAGGGTCTCGCGTGAGGCGGCCGGGTCGTACTTCTGCGGGTCGTTGGCCCCCGAGCCGATCACCGCGTGGGTGTGGTGGGAGGTGTGCAGCACGATCCGCTCCACCTTCCCCGGGTCCGTGAGCTCGGGGTGCTCGCGCGCCAGGCGCCGGGCGAGGTCGATCCAGGCCTGCGCCTGGTACTCCGCGGAGTGCTCCTTCGTGTAGGTCAGGAGGATCGCCTCCTTGGCCTCGCCGGGGGCGGGGAGCGGCACCTGGTACTCCGCGCCCGGCCCGTCGAGCAGGCGGGCGATCACGCCGTCCTCGCCCTCGTAGATGGGGGTGGGGCTGCCCTGGCCGCGCATCGCCCGGTCCACGGCCTCGATCGCGGCCTTGCCCGCGAACGCCGGGGCGAACGCCTTCCACGAGGAGATCTCGCCCTTGCGGGACTGGCGGGTGGCCGTGGTGGTGTGCAGGGCCTGGCCGATGGCCTGGAAGGTGGTCTCGACGTCGAGCCGGAGCATCGCCCCGATGCCCGCGGCCACCGCCGGGCCGAGGTGGGCGACGTGGTCGATCTTGTGCGCGTGCAGGCTGATGCTGCGCACCAGGTCCACCTGCACCTCGTAAGCCGCCACGATCCCGCGCACGAGAGCAGCACCGTCCGCGCCGACGTGCTGCGCCACGGCGAGCAGCGGCGGGATGGTGTCGCCGGGGTGGGAGTACTCGGCGGCCAGGAAGGTGTCGTGGAAGTCGAGCTCGCGCACCGCCACGCCGTGGGCCCACGCGGCCCACTCCGGGGCCACGCGGACGGAGGTGGGCTCACCGACGACGGTGGACCCGCGGCGCTTCCGGCGGGGCGCGTCGCTCGCGGGCGCCAGCGGGTGGTCGAGAGCCTGGGCCCTCGCGGCGACGACGGGGCCGCGCAGCAGCGACGCGGCGGCCACGGCGGCGTTGTCGATGACGCGGTTCACCACCATCTCGGAGACCGCCGGGATGATGGGCACGTCGTCCAGGGCCATCACCGCCAGACGGTGGGCGAGCTGCTCCTCGCGGGGCAGGCGCTCCCCGCTGGGGTGCGGGCGCACGGTGATGTCGACGGTCACGACGGCTCCTCGGGTGGGTCGGGTGCTGGGGTGGGGAAGGGCGGGTCAGGCGCTGGCGAAGCGCCCCGGGAGGAAGGCTCCCACCTCGGCCGGGACCTCCTCGCCGGTGACCACCGCGGCGACCGCGTCGGCCGTGATGGGGGTGAGCAGCACGCCGTTGCGGTGGTGGCCGGTCGCCATCACCAGGCCGTCGACGCCGCAGTCCCCGATCATCGGTCCGTTGTCCGGCGAGCCCGGCCGCGAGGCCGCGAACGCCTCCCCGAAGGGCAGGCGGGCGATGTCCGGCACCATCTCCATCGCGGCGTGCAGCAGCTGGTGCACGCCCGCCGCGGTGGTGGTCCGGTCCGCGCTCTCCTCGGCGGTGGCGCCGATCGCCAGCTCGCCGTGGCTGCGCGGGATGAGGTAGATGTCGGTGTTGTGCACGCTGCCCCGCACGCACCGGTTGAGGAACGGGCGCATCGCCACGGGCACCTGCAGGCGCAGGATCTCCCCCTTCACGGGGAAGACCGGGGGTCGGGCGTGCTCCGGCAGCCCCGGCAGGGACGCCGCCGCTGAGCCGTTGGCCAGCACCACCGTGGCGGCCTGCAGGTGATCGGGGGCCTGCTCGGCCCCGTCGACGGGCTCCCCGCCCTCGACGTCGACGCCGCGCACCGCGCCGGCGACCACGTCCAGGCGGCTCACCCAGCGCCGCACCAGCGTGACGCCGGCCTTCTCGCACGCGGCCAGCAACGCGGCGTAGAACCGGCGGTTGTCCACCGCGTGGTCGCCCGGGACGTGCAGGCCCTGCACCACGTCGGGGTGCAGGCGCGGCTCCAGCTCGCGGCAGCGGTCGGCGGCGAGGCGCTCCACGTCGAGGTCGAGGCCCTCGGCGAAGGAGGAGAGGTCGTCGAGCAGCGCCACGTCGTCGTCGAAGCGCGCCATGATCAGCGTGCCGAAGCGGCGGTAGTCGGTGGTCAGGCCGCTCGCCTCCTCGAGGTCGGCGATGAACTCCGGGTAGCGCAGCGCCGAGGCCAGGCCCAGGCGCAGCAGCGGCTCGGAGAAGTCCGTGGCCTCGCTGATCGGCGCGAGCATGCCGCCGGCGGCCCGCGAGGAGCCCATGCCCGGGTCCGGGTCCACGACGGTGACCGTCAGTCCCCGCTGGGCCAGGCGCCACGCGCACCCGAGGCCGATGACCCCGCCCCCGACGACCACCACGTCCTGCTGGGTGCTGCTCATCTCGACCCCGATCCTCGGTTGCACGGCACCGTCGCCGTCACGCCCCGCAGTCTGCCTCCCGTCAACCCAGCGGCTGACCGATGCCCAGCGGGGGGCCCTGCAGGGGCGCCCAGCTCGGCTGGTTGTCCCCGCCGAGCACCACCGCCACCACGGCGAGCAGCACCAGCGTCAGGACGCCCGCACCGATGGCGACGGCCGGCTGGCTCGGGGTGGCTGCCCGCACCAGCAGGCGGGTGCCGCGGCGCAGCGACGCCCCGCCCAGCCCCCACCACGCGGTGGTCACCGCGACGGCACAGCCCACCGCGAGCGC
>JBBSRD010000236.1:0-4973 GCA_038243415.1 Actinomycetales bacterium
CCGACGTCGAGGCCGCGCCTCAGCCCTATCACCAGAAGGACGTCTCGACGGCCTGACGACCAGCAGCCCCGCAGCAACCTCCCAGCGGACGCCCAGGCAGTCAGCGCATCCTCGATCCATGCCCCCCACCACCGAGGCGCGCCTGCTGGTCGTCGACGACGAGCCGAACATCCGCGAGCTGCTCAGCACCTCGCTGCGCTTCGCCGGGTTCGAGGTCCACACCGCCGCCGACGGCGCCGAGGCCCTGCGCCAGGCCGAGCTCACCCGGCCCGACCTCGTGGTCCTCGACGTCATGCTCCCCGACCTCGACGGCTTCGCGGTCACCCGCCGGCTGCGCGAGCGCGGTCGCGAGGTCCCGGTGCTCTTCCTCACCGCGAAGGACGACGTGGCCGACCGCGTGACCGGCCTGACGGTGGGCGGCGACGACTACGTCACCAAGCCGTTCAGCCTCGAGGAGGTCGTCGCGCGCATCCGCGCGGTGCTGCGCCGCACCGGCGCCGGCGCCGACCCGAAGGCCGGCCGGCTGGTCTTCGCGGACCTCGAGCTCGACGAGGACGCCCACGAGGTGCGCCGCGCCGGGATCGACGTCGAGCTCTCCCCCACCGAGTTCAAGCTGCTGCGCTACCTCATGCTCAACCCCAACCGGGTGCTCTCGAAGGCGCAGATCCTCGACCACGTGTGGAACTACGACTTCGGCGGCGAGGCGGGGATCGTCGAGAGCTACATCTCCTACCTGCGGCGCAAGATCGACGCCATCGACGGGGCCGACGGCCAGAAGGTCGCGCCCCTGATCCACACGCGCCGCGGCATCGGGTACGTGCTCCGGCTGGCACCGAACAGCTGACGTGGGGGCCGTGCGGGGCCGCCGGGAGCGGATCGCGGGCGTCGTGGGGGACGCGACGTCGACGGTGACCACGTCGGTGAAGACGTCGGTGAGGACCCGGGTGGAGCCTGCCCGCCGGCGCCTGGGGGCCTCCCTGCACGAGGTGCCGCTGAGCACCCGGCTCGTCGCGATCGTCACGTCGCTGCTCGTGGTGGCGCTGCTGCTCACGGGGATCGTCACCGTCGCGCTGCTGCAGCGGGTCCTCACCAGCCAGGTCGACGACCAGCTCGCGGCGCTGGTCGGCAACAAGGACGTGCTCAACGCCGTGACCTTCCCGCCCGAGGGCGGGACGACGGCTCCCGCCCTGCCCAGCGACTACATCGTGCAGATCAACGACGCCCGGGGCAGGGTGATCGACCGGCCCCAACCGCCCAACCAGGACAGCAACCCGCTGAAGCCGGTGACGGAGCAGCGCGCGCAGGACCTCGGGGGCCGACCGGTCTCGACCACCGGCGACCGCGACGAGCCGCTGCGCGCGATCGCCGTGCCGGTGAACATCCGCAGCACCCCCACCGGTGAGGTCGTCCGCGGCGTGGTCACCGTCGCACGCTCGCTGGGCCCGGTGCAGCGGGCGGTCTCCGCGGTGTCGGCGTGGTTCCTCGTCGTGGGCGTGCTCGTGGCCGTCACGGGCGCCCTGCTGGGGGCCGCAGCGGTGCGCCGCGCGTTCCGACCGCTCCGCGAGGTGGAGGCGGTCGCGAGCGCCTACGGCGACGGCGACACCTCCCCCCGGGTCGCGGACACCCCGGCCACCACGGAGGTCGGGCGCCTCGGGCGCGCCATCAACACGATGCTGGACCGCATCGAGACCTCGCTCGCGGCCCGCGAGGCCTCCGAGGAGCGGATGCGGCGCTTCGTCGGCGACGCCAGCCACGAGCTGCGCACCCCCCTCGCGGCGGTGCGCGGGTTCGCCGAGCTGCACCGCATGGGGGCCCTGAGCACCCCGAGAGAGGTGACGGGAGCCTTCCGCCGCGTCGAGGACGAGGCGACGCGCATGGGCGGGCTCGTCGACGACCTGCTCCTGCTCGCCCGCCTGGACGAGCAGCGGCCCATGAAGCGCGAGCCCGTCGACCTCCTCGTCCTCGCCGCCGACGCCCGCGAGGACGCCGGCGCCCTGGCCCCGGACCGCACGGTGCGCCTCGTCGGCCCGGAGGACGGCTCCCCGCTGCGCTCCGCGCTGGTCATCGGCGACGAGCCCCGGCTGCGCCAGGTGCTCGAGAACCTCCTCGCCAACGCCCTGCGCCACACTCCCGCGGGCACCCCGGTGGAGATCGGCGCCGGGGTCCGCGACGGCTCGGCGGTGCTGCGCGTGGTCGACCACGGACCCGGCGTGGCTCCCGAGGACGCCCGGAGGGTCTTCGAGCGGTTCTACCGCTCCGACGTCTCGAGGGTGCGCACCCAGGGCGGCGGCTCGGGCCTCGGGCTGGCGATCGTCGCGGCCATCGTCGGGGCGCACGGAGGAGCGGTCCGGCTGGTGCCCACCCCCGGCGGCGGGGCCACCGCGGAGGTGGCGCTGCCGCTCAACGGCGAGGGCGCTGTCGACGAGGAGGACCTCGCCGACGCGCCTGTGGACAACTCCGGCTGAGGCCTCCCGGTCGCCCCTACGGTCGCCCCACGGCGCCGGCCCCCCGGGACGGGACGTCCCCGCCGGCGCCACGAGGAGAGCACCCATGAGCCGCTTCCAGGTCGACAGCGAGCAGGTGGCCTCCGCAGCCTCCGCCGTCCAGGGGTCCGTCGGAATTATCACGAACGAGGTGGACCGCCTGATGCGCCTCCTGCTGGACCTCCAGGGTTCCTGGCAGGGGCAGGCGGCCAGCTCCTTCCAGGGCGTGGTCACCGACTGGCGCAGCACCCAGGAGCGCGTGAAGGCGTCCCTGGAGGAGATCAACCGCGCCCTGGCCACCGCCGGCCAGTCCTACGCGGAGACCGAGGCCGGGGCGGTGCGGATGTTCGGGCGCTGAGCGTCGACCGCCCGGGGCGCCCGCACCTGACAGGCTGGGCCCGTGGAGCTCACCGCTGACGGCGTGACCGTGACCATCGACGTGGAGCACGGGGCGCGCATCGCCTCGCTGCTCCTCCCGCGAGCGAGCGGTGAGCCGCTGGAGCTGGTGGGGCGCTACACCGACTCCCCCCACGGCTGGGGTGCCTTCCCCATGGCTCCCTTCGCCGGGCGCCTGCGGGACGCTCGGCTCACGTGGCGGGGGCAGACCCACCAGCTGCCCGCGAACAAGGCGCCGAACGCCATCCACGGGACCGTCGCGCGCACGCCCTGGGAGGTCCTGGAGGGACCGGGCCACGGTGGTGCGAGCGCCGGTCACGGTGAGCCGGAGGGGTCCTCGGCGGTGCTGCGCGCCGACCTCGGCGAGGACTGGCCGTGGGTCGGGCACGCGGTGCTGCGCTACGAGCTCACCGGCGCGTCGTTGAGCACCACCCTGGAGGTGCACGCCGAGGAGGAGGAGATGCCGGCGTGGTGCGGGGTGCACCCCTGGTTCCCGCGGCGGCTCGCCGGCTCGGACGTCCACCTGGACCTGTCCGCGCGCGCGGCGCTGGTGGACGAGGGCGGCCTCCCGACGGGCGCGGAGGTACCCGTGCCGGGCGGCCCGCCGGAGAGCGCGGACCTCGACACGGTCTTCGCCGACGTCGCGTGGCCGGTCACCCTCACCTGGCCCGGGGTCGCCCGCCTCGTGGTCTCGGCTGACGCCCCGTGGGGCGTGGTCTTCACCCAGCGCGAGCCGGCGGTGTGCGTCGAGCCGCAGACCGCCCCGCCGGACGCCGCGAACCTCGGCCTCGCCGGCGTCGCCGCGCCAGGTGCCCCCGTCGTCCTGCACATGGTGTGGCGCTTCGAGGCCCTCGCGGGCTGAGGCACCCGCTGCGACGGACCGGCGACCGAGCGCCGGACCCTGGCCGACCACGGCGCCGGTGGGGCGCCGTACCGTGGGGTCATGGGGATCGACCTGGGCATCCCGCGGGTGCGCGCCGTCGTCGGGGGCGCGCTGCCGTCCGGACGCCCGAGCACCGACGCGCTCGTCGACGGCTATGGGCGCGTGGCCACCGACCTGAGGGTCTCGCTGACGGACCGCTGCAACCTGCGCTGCACCTACTGCATGCCCGAGGAGGGGCTGGAGTGGATGGCGCGCAGCGAGCTCCTCGACGACGGTGAGCTGGCGCGCCTGATCGCCGTGGCGGTGGAGCGCGTGGGCATCACCGAGGTGCGGTTCACCGGCGGTGAGCCGATGCTGCGCCGTGGGCTCGAGGACCTCGTGGCCGCCACCGCGGCCCTGAGGGGGCCCGCCGGCGAGCGCCCCTCGCTCTCGATGACGACCAACGCCGTCGGCCTGGCCCGCCGCGCCGCCGCGCTGGCCGACGCCGGCCTGAGCCGGGTCAACGTCTCGCTGGACACCCTGGACCCCGTGCGGTTCGCCGCGATGACCCACCGCGACCGGCACGCGGACGTGATCGCGGGGCTGCGCGCCGCCGCCGACGCCGGCCTGGGCCCGGTGAAGGTCAACGCGGTGCTGCTGCGCGGCGTCAACGACGTCGAGGCGCCGGACCTGCTGCGGTGGTCGCTGCGCGAGGGGTACGCGCTGCGGTTCATCGAGCAGATGCCGCTGGACCCCCATGGCGCGTGGGACCGCGACGCCATGATCGAGGTCGACGACGTGCTCGCGCTGGTGCGCGGCGGCTTCGGCCCGGGCGAGCTGGACCTGGTGGCGCAGAGCACCGGCGAGCGTGGCGCCGCCCCCGCCGAGACGTGGCAGGCCCGCTGGCAGGACGGCGACGTGGTCCGCACCGGGAGCCTCGGCATCATCGGCTCGGTGACCCGCCCGTTCTGCGCCGCGTGCGACCGCACGCGCCTGACCGCCGACGGCCAGGTGCGCGACTGCCTCTTCTCCACGTCCGGGCACGACCTCCGGGCGCTGCTCCGCGGGGGTGCGAGCGACGAGGAGCTCGCTGACGCCTGGCGCGTCGCGATGTGGGGCAAGCGGGCCGGGCACGGGCTCGACGACCTCACCGGGGCCGGGTTCGACGCCTTCAACCGGCCGGACCGGCCCTTGAGCGCCATCGGAGGATGAGCGATGACGACGAGCAACAC
>JBBSRD010000237.1:0-4944 GCA_038243415.1 Actinomycetales bacterium
CCCCCGCCGGCCCCCCCGCGCCCCCCGGCCCCCCCGCCGCGCCCGGGGGCTCGCGGGCCCCCCGGGCGCGCGCCCGCCCGGGGCGGCCGGGCGCCGCGCCCCCCGCTCTCGCGAGCGCCGTGCCGAGGACGGCCGCGGTGGACGAGCCGATCCACACGGCGTCCACCGCCGACCTCAGCACCACCGAGGGCGCACCGTCGCCGCCCACGAGCTCCTGGGGGGCGCCGGAGGCGTCTCGTCGCAGCCCCACGACGTCGACGCGCACGCCCAGCGCCGGGTCGCCGACCGAGACGACCACCGCCCTGGCTCCCTCCCGGGAGGGAACCAGGGAGACGAGCGTCCGTCCTTCGAGCCAGGGGGCGGCGACGCTGACCCCCTTGCCGTCCTGCGGGCTCAGCGCCCTCACGCTCCCGTCGCTGAGGGTCGCGGTCGACCACAGCCACCCGAAGGGGTCGAACGACGGGGCCGTCAGGCGCGAGGGGGACGCGACCCGGGCGACCTCCTGCCCCTCCCGCGAGAGCTCGTCGCCGGACCAGCGCACCAGCGCGCTGCCCCCGTCGGCGAGCGCCGCGACGGCCGGGTCCGGGCCGCGCGCGAGCGCCGGCTCCGACAGGTGGGTGCGCGACGTCTGCGCCGCCGGCACCAGCACGCTCCTCGTCCTCCAGCGGACCGGCCCGCCGCCCCGCAGCAGCAGCGGGTCGGGGTCCACCGGGACGTCGGCGGTCGGCGGCGCGCCGGGCGTGGCGCCGGTGAGGCGCCCCCCGCCCGCGGTGACGATGACGCCGACCACCCGGGGCAGCTGGCGCAGGGTCGTCTCGATCGAGGCGACGAGCAGCCCGCGGGTCGCGGCGTCGGCGTCGAGGACCCCCTTGTCCAGGTCCACCTCGGCGGTGCCCCGCTCGACGACCACGGCCGCCGAGGAGAGCTCCGGTGCCGCGGCGCCGCTGCGGCGGACCGCGGGCAGGAGCCAGGGCGACGGGCCGCGGAGCAGCTCGGTGACCACCGCCGTGGGCAGGGACTCCTGGTCGGCGAACCACCGCACCTCGGGAACGAGGGCGGTGCCGGCGGGGTCGGGGACCCAGAGGCTGCGGGCGCCCCAGCCGAGCGCGAAGTCGCTCTCCACGACGAAGATCTGGTCGGGGGTCTCCCCGATGCGCCACTGGCCGCCCTCGCGCACCAGCGTCAGGTCCTCGGTCACCACCTCGCCGGGGGGCTGGGCGGTGTACACCCCGTGCTCGTCGAGCACCGCGACCGCCTCGGCGCTGACGCGGGCGAGCACGGGGCCGCCGGCCGGGTCGGCGCCCTCTCCTCCGTCCCCTCCTCCCGGGTCCGCCGGGAGCTGCACGCCGTCCTGGGAGAGGGTGATGTCGCGACCGACGAGACGCACGACGGAGAGGCTCTCGGAGGGGCGCCACGTCGGTGCGGCCTCGTCGGTGAGGTAGGAGCGGGCTGCGTCGAAGTTGTCCTCGACGCCGACGGCCGCGCTGAGGAAGCCTCGGACGTGCGCGCGCGGGCCGGCTCCGGGCAGCGGTCCCACCGGGTCGACCACCACGTCGCGCCTCATGTCGACCCCGGCGCCGGCGCCCTCGCGCACCGGCCCGTCCACGGGCAGCGAGGCGCACCCGGCGAGGACCACCAGCGCGAGCCCCGCTGCACCGGCCGGGGCGCGCCTCACGGCAGGCCCCCCGCGGGGAGCGACCCGACCACCGGCGGGAAGGGCGGGTCGTCCGGCGAGGACCGGAGCAGCACCGCCACCGGGTCCGGGTCCGCCGCGAGCGGCGCGGACGTGAGCGGACCGCCGGCGCCGCGCGGCAGCGTCAGCACGAAGCTCGCTCCCTGCCCGAGGCGCCCCCAGACGTCGAGCCGTCCGGCGTGCAGCAGCGCGTCCTCGCGGGCGATCGCCAGGCCCAGGCCGGTGCCTCCCGATCCTCCGCCAGGTCCACCCACGCGCCCCCGGGACGGTTCGGCGCGCCAGAAGCGGTCGAAGACGCGCCGGCACTGGGCAGGGGTGAGGCCGACCCCGTGGTCCCTGACGCGGACGGCGACGGCCCCGTCGTCGGCCGCCACCGTCACCGTGACCGCCCTCTCGCGGCCGTGGGCGAGGGCGTTGCCCACGAGGTTGCGCACCACCCGCTCCACGCGGCGCCGGTCCACCTCGGCCACGCACGGCTCGTCGGGGACCTCCAGCGAGAGCGGGGTGCTCCTGGCGCCCGCCACGGGCCTCGCCTGCTCGACCACCGTGGTCACCACCGCGCGCAGGTCGAGGGCCTCGACGTCGAGGACGGCAGCGCCGGCGTCGTACCGGCTGATCTCCAGGAGGTCCGCGAGGAGGTTCTCGAAGTGGTCGACCTGGCTGTAGAGCAGCTCCGCGGAGCGGGCGAGGGCGGGGGGGAAGTCGCTGCGGGACTCGTAGAGGAGCTCCCCGGCCATCCGGATGGTCGTCAGCGGGGTGCGCAGCTCGTGGCTGACGTCGGAGACGAAGTGCTGCTGGAGCGCCCCGAGCGTCTCGAGGCGGGTGATCTGCCCGCGGATGCTCGCAGCCATCGCGTTGAAGGACCCCGCCAGGCGGGCCAGGTCGTCGCGCCCCCGCACGTCCATGCGCTGCTCCAGGTCGCCGGCGGCCAGCCGCTGCGCCACCGCGGCGGCGGCCCGGACCGGCCGGACCACCTGGCGCGCCACGAGAGCGGCGACCAGGGCCACCAGGAGGACGAGGAAGCCGGCACCGAGGAGCAGGACGCGCTGGACGGCGTCGAGGGTCGCCTGCTCCGGGGCGAGGTCGAAGACGAAGTACAGCTCGTAGGTCCCGACGATGGGCACCTCGACCACCTGGCCCACCGCCAGGGCCGGAGCGTCGGCGCCGTCGCGCGGCAGCCCGAGGGAGCGCGAGCGCTGGTCAGGGCTGGAGCGGACGGCCTCGCGCAGGTCCGCGGGGATCTGCGCGGGCGTGACGTCGTTGCCGCCGGTGAGGTCGTCGAAGCTGGACTTGCCCGGCGGGCGCAGGAGGAGCACGGTGACGTCCCCCTCCGGGCCGCTCTTCTCGAGGGTGTCAACGAGGTTCACGGCGATGGAGCGGACGTCGGTCGCGGACTCGATGTCCGCGTTGCTGAACTCCTGCTGAGC
This sequence comes from Actinomycetales bacterium, assembly GCA_038243415.1. Lineage (GTDB taxonomy): Bacteria > Actinomycetota > Actinomycetes > Actinomycetales > Quadrisphaeraceae > CADCUY01. Next base: position 3,121 of record JBBSRD010000237.1, read on the forward strand.
CGTGATCGTGCCGCGGGCGGCCTGCTCCGTGGCCTGGTCGCGGCGACCGTCGAGGAGCCGCTGGCTGATCTCCTCCCCCAGGACGAGCCCGACACCGGTGACGGTGACCAGCCCCAGGGCCACCGTGGTCACGACCACCCGCACCTGGAGGGAGCGGCGCAGGAGCGAGGCGCTCGCGGCGACGGGGGTGCGCGCCACGCCCCCCGCGACGCGCAGCCTCCTGCGCCACCGCCGCCAGCGGCCCCCGCCTCGCGGTGCTCCGCCCTGCTCCGCGGCGGCGCTGCCGCGGTCCCCACGGCCGGTGGCGCGCTCGCGCACGGAGGCGAGGCGCGCGCCGGTGCTGCGGCGCAGGGCGGCGAGGTCGCTCGCGGCCGTGCGGCGCGGTGGCGGGGTCGTCGATGACGCCGAGGTCGACGGGCTGCGGAGCACGCGCTCCCGGGGATGGGCTCCACGGGCTCCCGAGGCTCCCCGACCGCTCACTGCTGTCCCGCTTTGTAGCCGACCCCCCGCACGGTCAGGACCACCTCGGGGTTCTCGGGGTCGTCCTCGACCTTGGCGCGCAGGCGCTGGACGTGGACGTTGACGAGCCGCGTGTCGCCGGCGTGGCGGTAGCCCCACACCTGCTCGAGGAGCTGCTCGCGGGTGAAGACCTGCCCGGGGCGGCGCGCGAGGGCCACGAGGAGGTCGAACTCCAGCGGCGTGAGCTGGAGCGAGGCGTCGCCGCGGCGCACCGCGTGGCCGGGCACGTCGATGGTCACGCCAGCGACGGACAGGTGCTCCGGCAGTGCCTCCGCGCCGGCCCTGGCGGGGCCCGTCGTGTCGCGCCGCAGCCTGGCCCGCACGCGGGCGACCAGCTCCTTGGGCTTGAAGGGCTTGGCCACGTAGTCGTCGGCGCCCACCTCCAGGCCGCGCACCACGTCGCCGGTGTCCGAGCGCGCGGTCAGCATGATCACCGGGACCATCGACTCCGCGCGGATGCGGCGGCACACCTCGAAGCCGTCCATCCCCGGCAGCATGAGGTCCAGGAGCACGACGTCGGGGCGGGTGCGGCGCAGCGCTTCGAGGGCGGCCGGGCCGTCGGGGCAGGTGGTGACGTCGAGCCCCTCGGCGCTGAGCGTGATGTTGATCATCTCCGCCAGCGCAAAGTCGTCGTCGACCACGAGAACGCGTCCTCTCACCCCGCGATCCTCTCACTCCCGCCGACGCGAGAGGGCTCCCGCGACGACGCGGGAGCCCTCCGGGGCCGCTCAGGGCGGCTCGAGGTGGTGGCGCGGGCGCCACCGGCCGGCTCAGTACCGGTAGTGCTCGGACTTGTAGGGCCCGTCGACGTCCAGGCCGAGGTACTGGGCCTGGGTCTTCGTCAGCTCGGTGAGCCGGACCCCGAGGGCGTCGAGGTGGTCGCGGGCGACCTTCTCGTCGAGGTGCTTGGGCAGGCGGTGCACCCCCAGCGGGTACGCGTCGGGCCGCGTGAACAGCTCGACCTGGGCGATCACCTGGTTGGCGAAGGACGCCGACATCACGAAGCTCGGGTGGCCGGTGGCGTTGCCGAGGTTCAGCAGGCGACCCTCCGACAGCACGATGATCGAGCTCCCGTCCTCGAAGGTCCACTCGTGGACCTGCGGCTTGATCTCGGTGCGGACGACGCCGGGGACCGCGGCGAGCCCGGCCATGTCGATCTCGTTGTCGAAGTGGCCGACGTTGCCGACGATCGCGGCGTCCGTCATTGTGGTGAGGTGATCGACGGTGACGCCGTCGCGGTTGCCGGTCGACGTGATGACCATGTCGGCCTCCGCGAGGACGTCCTCGAGGCGCGCGACCTGGTAC
>JBBSRD010000238.1:0-4934 GCA_038243415.1 Actinomycetales bacterium
ACCGGTGTCGTCGTCGACGGGTCAGCCCGTCGTGATGTGGGTCGACACCTTCACCCATGCCTTACACCCCCGGGTCCGACACGCTGCGGGCAGGCTCCTGGTCCCCCCCGGCTGGTCAACGCGTCGCTGAAGGTTCCCGGCGCCGCGCGCCTGGCCCGGGCCGCCGGCGGGGTGGACCAGCGGCGCCCGCTGCCGACGTTCGCGCCGCGCAGCTTCCGGTCGTGGTTCGGCGCCCGGACGCCCCGCCCGGTCGGCGACGCCGGCGCACCGGTGTCGTCGTCGACGGGTCAGCCCGTCGTGCTGTGGGTCGACACCTTCACCCAGGCCTTCGACCCCGGGGTCGGACAGGCTGCGGTCAGGCTCCTGGAGCACCTCGGCTTCACCGTGACCATCACGCGCCGCCAGGTGTGCTGCGGGCTCACCTGGGTCTCCACCGGGCAGCTCGACGGTGCCAAGCGTCAGCTCGCGGCCAGCCTGGACGCCCTCGACGAGGCGACGGCCCGCGCCCTGGCCGGCAGCGACCAGGCCGCCGAGGGAGCGGACGGGGCCTCGAGCGTGCCGATCGTCGGGCTCGAGCCCAGCTGCACCGCGCTGCTGCGCGAGGACGCCGAGCGCCTCCTGCCCGCGGACGCGCGCGCCCACGCCCTGCACCACCGGGTGCGGACGGTGGCCGAGCTGCTCGCCGAGCTGCGCCCCGACTGGCAGCCGCCGGACCTCTCCGGGGGCGAGCGGTCGCGCCCGGGCGGCGGACGAGGGACCGACGCGGTGGTCCAGCCGCACTGCCACCAGTACGCCGTCATGGGTTTCGGGCCCGACCAGGCGCTCATGGCCAAGGCCGGGCTCGACCCGCAGGTGCTCTCCGGGTGCTGCGGGCTCGCGGGGAACTTCGGCGCCGAGCAGGGCCACCACGAGGTGTCCGTCAAGGTCGCCGAATACGCCTTCCTGCCCGCCCTGGCCCGCGTGGAGGGCACCGGCGCGCCGGTGATCGCCGACGGGTTCTCCTGCCGCACGCAGTCCAAGGACCTCACGGGCCGCCGCCCGCAGCACCTCGTCGAGCTGCTCGCCGCGGCGCTGCCGGAGGGCTGAGAACCCGCGGGCGGAGTGTTGCCGGCCTGCACCGCCGCCCGCACGACGACACGCGCCACCGCCGGCCGGCGTCCGCTGGGGTGACGGCACGGCGTGCTGCGATGACGCACAGCCATGACGATGACCCGAAGCGTGCCCTCTCCTCCTGCCCGTCCACGAGCGCGACGGACCGTCACCACCGTCGCCACCCTCGTGTCCGCCGGCCTGCTCGCGCTCGCCGCTGCGGCCGCCGGACCGGCGAGCGCTGACGACGCCCCCGGCTCTGCGGGCTCGGCGGCCCCCCTGTGCGGCCAGTTCGACGCCGCACCGGTCGACGGCGGCCGCTACCTCGTGCAGAACAACCGCTGGGGCACCGGCGCCGAGCAGTGCGTCACCCCGCGGGGCGGCGGCTTCCTGCTCGGCCGCGCCGACGGCGAGGTGGTCCTGGCCGGGCCGCCGAAGTCCTACCCCTCGATCTTCGCCGGGTGCCACTGGGGCCGGTGCTCCTCCGCCCCGGGGCTGCCGGTCACGGCCGGCGAGGTGGGCGCGGCGACGACCTCCGCGACGTTCCAGCGCTCACCGGGCACCTGGAACGTCGCCTACGACCTGTGGTTCGACTCCTCGCCGCGCCCCTCGGGCCAGAACGACGACGCCGAGCTGATGATCTGGCTCGACCACCGCGGCGCCGTCCAGCCGCTGGGCTCGCCCCGGGGGACGGTGAGCCTCGCGGGCGAGCGGTGGACGGTGTGGCAGGGCGAGCTCGGCTGGGACGTCGTCACCTTCGTCCGCGAGGAGCGGTGGAGCCGCGCCGACCTGCCGCTCGCGCCCTTCGTCGACGAGGCGGTGCGCCGCGGCGCGCTGGCGCCGGGCTCGTGGCTGACGTCGGTGCAGCTGGGCGTCGAGCCGTGGGTCGGCGGCGCCGGGATGGCCGTCGAGGACTTCTCCTACGACCCCGGCGCCCCCGCGCGCTGAGCGCTTCCCGAGCCGGCCGCAGGGACGAGGCCCGACGCGGTCCTAAGATGGCGACGTGCGTCAGCGACTGCCCCTCTTCCCGCTGCGCCAGGTGCTGGTCCCCGGGCTGGTGCTCCCCCTCAACATCTTCGAGCAGCGCTACCGCGCGCTCATGGCCGACCTCCTGGAGCGCCCCGAGCACGAGCGGGCCTTCGGGGTCGTCGCGCTGCGCCAGGGCCGTGACGCCGGCAGCAGCCACCCGGCCTCGGCGCTGCACGCCGTGGGCTGCACCGCGCTGATCCGCGAGCACGAGCGCACGCCCGACGGGGGCTTCCACATCGTCACCGCCGGCGCGGTGCGCTTCCGCCTCCACGAGGTCGACGAGAGCGCCGGCACCCCCTACCTCACGGGCATCGTCTCCCCGCTGGACGAGCCGGAGGCCCCGCCCGACGAGAGCGCCGACCCGGGCGCCGCCGAGACCCTCACCCTGCTCGCCGAAGACGTCTCGCGGCGCTGGATGACCTACCGCGAGCGCCTCGGCATCGCCGCGACGGGCCTGCCCGATGCGGACGCTCCCGCGCCGGTGGTGCTGTCCTACCTCGTGATGGCCGGCATGGTCCTCGACCTTTCCGAGCGCCAGGGCCTCCTGGAGATCGCGGACACGACCACCCGGCTGCGCACGGAGCGGCGCCTGCTCCACCGCGAGGACGTGCTCATCAGCGAGCTGCGCTCCCTGCCCGCGGTGGACCTGGCCTCCGCGGACGTCAACCCGAACTGAGCAGCGTGAGCAAGCGGGAGCGTGCGGCCACGCCGGCGCTGCGCGCCCTGAGCGACGCCGGGGTGGAGCACACCGTGCGCGGCTACGCCCACGACGCCGGAGCGGTGACCGCGGCGGGCGGGTACGGCGCCGAGGCCGCGCTGGCCCTGGACGTCGCGCCGGAGCGGGTGCTCAAGACCATCGTCGTCTCCGTGGACGGCTCCCTGGGCGTGGTGATCGTGCCCGTCGGCGCCCGCATCGACCTCAAGGCCGCCGCCGCCGCGCTCGGCGGGCGCAAGGCCACCCTCGCGGACCCCGCGGACGCCCAGCGCGCCACCGGGTACGTCGTCGGGGGGATCAGCCCCCTGGGCCAGCGCCGCGCCCTGCCGACGGTGGTCGACGCCGGCGCCATCGAGCACGGCACCGTGCTCGTCAGCGCGGGACAGCGCGGCCTGGACGTCGAGCTGTCCCCCACCGACCTCGTGGCCCTGACGGGCGCGAGCGTGGCCGACGTCAGCCGTCCGCAGCCCTGACGGTCCTCCGGGGTCGTCGTGGTCGAGGGATGGCTGGGCGCTCGGGCCGCATGAGGATCTCGGGCTGGTCGTCCTGCCCCGTGCTCTGCTTGACGTCGGCTCGTGGCGTGGATCTGCTGGTCGCTCCACCGCGGGACCCGTGGGCGTTCGACGGGGAAGATCGTGACTTCAAAGGATCTTGTGCCGGCTGGCACTCATCGCTGTCATGTCCGTCATCTGGCCTGGTGAGCATGCCCGAGGTATCCACGAGAAGACGAGGACGACGATGCCCTGACCGAGATACCTCCTGCTGGCGAGGTGACCGTGGTGATCGGTGGGATGGACACCCACACCGCGGTTGCGCTGGTTGACCACGGGCGCCTCCTGGCCATCGCGACGCTCGCGGCCACCGGGGAAGGCCAGGCGGCGCTGAGGGCGGGCCTGATCTTCTTCGGTGAAGTTGTCGCCGTCGGTGTGGAGGACACGGGGCCTCCGGCGCGGGGTTGAGGGTGCATCCGGCGTTCGCCGGGATCACCGTGCGCGAGGTCAACCGCCCGGACCGCGCCGCGCGGCGCCTGGCGGGCAAGAGCGACCCCGTCGACGCCGCGGCCGCGGCCAGGGCGGTGCTCGCCGGGGTGCGTACCGCGACCGCGAAGGACCATCACTCCGAGCGAGAGAAGCTGGTGGAGTCCCTGCGGGTGCTGCGGGTGGCCCGGCGCAGCGCGGTGGACCAGCGCTCGACGTGCAGCCGCCAGTTCAAGACTTTGCTGATCACTGCCCCAGGTGTGATGTCCAGGCACGTTGTCCAGTCTGGTGATGGGCGGTTTCTTGCCGGTGGCTGAGTGGGGGCGGTGGTGGTTGTAGGTGTGCAGCCAGGCCGGTAGGGCGTGGCGGCGGTCGGCTTCGCGCTGGTAGTGGCGGGCGAAGGCCCACTCCGCGGCCATGGTGCGGCGGAAGCGTTCGATCTTGCCGTTGGTCTGGGGCCGGTAGGGCCGGGTCTTCTTCACCGTGATTCCCAGCTCGGCGCACGCTGCGGTCCAGGCGTGGGACTTGTAGGCCGAGCCGTTGTCGGAGAGCACCCTTTGGACCACGACCCCGCGTGCGGCGTACCAAGAGGTGGCCCTGCGCAGCACGGCGATGGCGGTGACGGCTTTCTCGTCGTCGTGGATCTCGGCGTAGGCCACCCGGGAGTGGTCGTCGATGACGGTGTGGACGAACGCGGCGCCCATCTTGGGGTTGTGGTGGGCGTTCTTGGGTCTGCCCCTGCTTCGGTTGACTCGCGGGGTGGGTGGTTCAGGCGGCGAGGGCGGTGGCGGGGACGGCGCGGACCAGGTAGGGGGCGGCGGCCTTGAGGATGTCCTCATCGCGGCGACCGTGCTCGCGCAGAAGGTGTCACACGGCGCCGATGTTGACCCCGCCGCCGAGCTGGCGGTAGGTCGCCGAGCCAAGCTTGCCTCTGAAGGTGAACTTCTCGGGAAGCCCCGCAGGCGCGCGGCCTCTCTCGGGGACATGGGCCGGCCGCGCGGGCCGACGACGGAGGTCTGGATGATCAAGCTGGCTCCGCAGTTACAACCACCACCGGCCCTACTCCGCGATCAGGAAAGTCCCACCCATCACCAAACTGGACAACCTGCCTGGACATCACACGT
>JBBSRD010000239.1:0-4925 GCA_038243415.1 Actinomycetales bacterium
CCTGCTCGGCGACGGCGATGACGTCATCGACGTCGACGAACGACATCTCGACGTCGAGCTGGGTGAACTCCGGCTGGCGGTCAGCGCGGAAGTCCTCGTCGCGGTCGCACCGGGCGATCTGGTAGTAGCGCTCCATGCCCGAGACCATGAGGAGCTGCTTGAACAGCTGGGGGCTCTGCGGGAGGGCGTACCAGCTGCCCGGCGCCAGGCGGGCCGGGACGAGGAAGTCACGAGCGCCCTCGGGGGTCGAGCGGGTCAGGGTCGGGGTCTCGATCTCGACGAAGTCGGCGCCGCCCAGCACGGTGCGCGCCACCGCGTTCGCCCGGCTGCGCAGCCGCAGGGCCGCCGCGGGGCCGGGGCGGCGCAGGTCCAGGTAGCGGTAGCGCAGCCGGACCTCCTCCCCCGGGGAGGTCGCGGACTCACCGGCGGCCTCGATGGGGAACGGCAGGGGCGCGGAGGGGTTGAGGACCTCGAGCTCGGCAGCGTCCAGCTCGACCTCGCCGGTGGCCAGGGCGAGGTTCTCGTTGCCGGCCGGGCGCAGGCGCAGCGGCCCGACCACGCGGATGCAGTACTCGTTGCGGAGGTCGTGCGCGCCGGAGGAGTCCAGCAGCTCGTCGCGGACCACCACCTGGACGGACCCGGAGGCGTCACGAAGGTCGAGGAAGGCCACGCCCCCGTGGTCTCGGCGGCGCGACACCCAGCCAGCGAGGGCGACCGGGGCGGCGCCCTCGGTGGTGACGTCGGCGGCGCGCAGGGTTCCGGCCTCGTGGGTGCGCAGCAAGGGGTGTCCTCTCGGGGGGTGGTGGTGGGGCGGCAGTGGCGGGGCGGGTCGTGCAGCGGTGCGGATCCGTGCGGTGCCGTGCGGCGCGGAGGCGACCTCAGGGCCGGTCGGCCCCGTGGTCCGGTGCGCCACGGTCGTCGAGACTATCGGGGCCGGGACGCTCGGGAGGGTCCGCGTCGGGTCCCGGGATCGGGCGGGCCACAGGCCCGGGGTCGAGGGTTCCCCCGGGCCACCGGGGCGTGTCGTCGCAGGTGGCGCAGACCAGCGTGGCGCGCACGAAGCGCCTTCGCCCGCCGCAGTAGCGGCAGGCCAGGGCCCGGGGGTCCCCCGGTGAGCGTGCGGGCACCGATCCACCTCGCCTCGCGCCGACCCCGCGTCCTCACGGCATGACCCTCACCCCGTCCGGCGGTGGGCGCTGCGGCCATCCTCCCCCGGATCGGCGTCGAGGGCGCTCGGGCTCCTGCGGGCTCCGCGCAGACCGCGGGCCCGCGCAGCCGTCGGACGCGGCGTACCGCACAGTGGACCCGTGATGACCCCCCTGCTGGCCTCGTCGGCGCTGGCGCTCCTGGCCGCGCCCGCTCCCGCCCCCAGCCCGGTGACGGCCGAGGCCCTGTCCGGCGGCACGGAGGCCGTCACGTTCCTCGGCGTCACCCTCGTGGGCGTCAGCGCCACGACGGGCGTCAAGCTCCTCTTCACCGGGATGCTGATCCTCCTCGTGCTGGCGCTGCGCCGCCTCGTGCTGCGCGCGTTCCGCCGGCTGCTCGGCGGCGAGGTGGCCGACCCGCGGCGCTTCTGGGCGCGCCAGATCCTCCAGGTGGTCACCGCCGTGGTGCTGGCGCTCGGCATCGTCTCGATCTGGATCACCCCCCAGACCGACATCAGCACCGGCATCGGGCTCATCAGCGCGGGCCTGGCCTTCGCCCTGCAGCGCGTGATCCTGTCCTTCGCGGCCTACGTGGTCATCCTGCGCGGCGACGTCTTCACCCTCGGCGACCGGATCGACCTCGGCGGGGTGCGCGGCGACGTGGTGCGCCTCGGGTTCCTCAAGACGACGATCATGGAGATGGGCCAGCCGCCCTCCGTCGCGAGCGCCGACCCGGCGGTGTGGGTGCACTCCCGGCAGTACACCGGGCGCATCGTCACCGTCACGAACGGCGTGATCTTCAACGAGCCCGTCTACAACTACACGCGCGACTTCCCCTACATCTGGGAGGAGATGGTGCTGCCGATCGCCTACGCCGACGACCGCGCACGCGTCGAGGCCATCCTGCTGGGGGCGGCGCGCGAGCACGCCGTCGTCGAGGAGCCGGGGGTGGAGCGCGCGCTGCACGCGATGCGCCTGCGCTACGCCCTGTCCGACGCCTCGACCGAGCCGGCGGTGTACTGGCGGATCACCGACAACTGGGTGGAGCTCTCGCTGCGCTTCCTCGTCCACGCCCGCGGGGTGCGCGACGTCAAGGACGCGATGACCCGCCAGGTCCTGACCGGGCTGGACGAGGCCGGGATCGGCATCGCCTCGGCGACCTTCGAGGTGGTCAAGGTCCCGCCGCTGCGCATGGACCGGGCCCGCGGCGACGCGTAGGCGCTCCCCGCGGCGCCGAGCGGGGACCTCGTGCGCGCGCCACGCCGCGGGGAACCGCACCGGCTCCCCGCTCGACGCGGCCGAGACACTCTTCAGCCGGTCAGGGCCGGTCGATCGCGTCGGCCAGCGTGTTCGCGGTGACGTCCAGCAGCTCGCTGCGCCCGGTCTTCTCGTACGCCGGCCTGTCGCCGACCCGCAGCTGCCACACCCGTACCGTGCGCGTCGCGGGGTCCGCCACGACGATCTCCTCGACGCCGTGAGCGGCGAAGAAGGGAGGTCTTGCGGACGTCTCGTCGCCGGGGACGAGGATCTCGACGGCCGCTGAGGTGCACCCGCCCGTGCGGCACGCGACGGTCCTGCGGTCCGCCGAGGGTGAAGGCCGTCGTCGGCAGGAAACCTGCCGCCCGGGCGCGCTGCCCCAGGACAGCCATGGGGCCTGCGTCGACGCCGGCATGATCCGTCGAAGGCCCTGGAACCACGCGGCAGCAGCCCCCCTCGTCGTCACAGTCCTGCCAGAGCCGCTGACGCTCGGTCAGCCGGTCGTCGAGGCCGGCGGATGCCCACCGCGGGACAGCAGGCTCGCGCAGAGCGTCTGCCCTGCCGCGGCGCGGGGTTCTCCTCTCCCCGAGGTCGCCCCGGGATCCGGTGAGCGTGCAGAGAGCCGGGACCGCTGATACACACCCAGGGTGCCCCTCCAGGAAGCCGTCGCCGACGAGGCGCCCGACCACTGCCGCGGTGACCTTCGCCGCCTGACGCAGGCGGTGGACGGCGACGCCGCTCGCCCGGCCGAACGGCTGCAGGGCCCTACCGGCACCGTCGGGCTGTCGCGGGTGGCGGCCACGGACGACCGGTCGCTCCTCGGCGCGGCCCCGATGCGCTGCGCCGCCGCGGACGACGCCGAGCCGGCCCTGGCGGACGCGGCGTGAGGTCCATGGCGGACCCGGCCTTCCGCGAGGAGCAGTGGCGCCGTCGCCACGAGGGGCGCGTCGCGCCCGTCAACGCCCTGGTCGACGCGTTGAACGCTGAGAGGTCCGCAGGCCTCGGGCCGGTGCCCTACGCGCCACCGCACGGCGGCGGGGTCGGGGCGCTCGTCCTGGCGCTGCTGTCCAACCCCGGGCCGGCGGCCGGCGGGCCGAAGGGCAGCGGGTTCGCCTCGGTGGAGAACCCCGCCCCGTCCTCGGAGCGGCTGGTGCGTGCCCGTGACGCTGCGGGCCTCGTGGACGAGCAGGCGATCCTGTGGAACGCCGTCCCCTGGTACGTGCACGACAGCGGTCGCGGACGGGTCACCGCGGCGCAGCGCCAGGCCGGCGTCGAGCCGCTCCACCGGTTGCTCGCGCTCCTCCCCCGGCTGCGCGCCGTGGTGCTGCACGGCGCCGACGCCCGCGACGGGTGGGCCCGTCAGCTGCGCGCCCACCCCGGCGCCGGCGACGGCCTGACGGTGGTCAGCACGTGGCACCCGAGCAACCAGGTCTTCGCGCTGCCGCCGGAGAGACGCGCCCGGCGGGAGGCCGACCTGGTCGAGGCCTACGTCGCGGCGCGGAGCGCCCTCGGCGGAGGGCGCTCCGGGGACCCGGTGGTCAGAGGGCGCAGCCGTCCGGGCCGCACGCGGCGTCAGGGCCGGCGGCAGGGATCACGCTGACGAGCTGCGGGCGCTCGGACCACGCCGTCTCGAGCACCTCCAGCAGGGCCTCGGCCGGCTGTGCCCCGGCGACGCCGTAGCGACGGTCGACGACGAAGAACGGCACGCCCGTGGCCCCCAGCGCCGCCGCCTCGCACTCCTCGGCGCGCACCTGCGTGAGGAACGTCCCCGCTTCGAGGACCTCGCGCACGTCCTGGGCGTCCATGCCGACCTCCTCCGCCAGACGCACCAGCACGTCGTGGTCCCCCACGGCCTCGCCCTCGGTGAAGTACGCGCGCAGCAGGCGCTCCTTCATCACGTCCTGCAGCGCGGGACCGCCGCGCTGCTCGGCGAAGTGGATCACTCGGTGCGCGTCGACGGTGCTGGCCGCCACGGCGCGGTCGAAGCGCAGGTCGATACCGACCTCCGCTCCGCGGGCGACCATGGTGTCGATCATCTGCTGGGCAGCGGCGAGGTCGGTGCCGTACTTGGCCGCCAGCCGCGCAGCGTAGGAGGGGCGGTCCTCCGGCGAGCCACCGGCCGGGGCGCTCACGGCCGAGGGGTCGAGCTCGAAGGCCCGCCACACCACCTCGACCTCGTCGGCGTGCTCGAACCGCTCCAGCGCCGCCTCGAGGTGGCGCTTGCCGATCCAGCACCACGGGCACACCACGTCTGACCAGACCTCGACCTTCATGTGCCGTGCAACGCCGAGCCCGCACCGCGCTGTTCCGCTCCACCAACGCCGAGGGGGGTCCGGTTGGGGGGGCGGCCCCGGTGGACGCGGGCCCCGGGCCCCCCCCGCCGGCGCCCCCCCCCCCCCCCGTCGGGGGGGGCCCCCGCCGGGGGCACCTGGGGCGGCCCACCCCCGGGGCCCCCCCCACCAGGTCCCCGCTCGGCGTTGGTGGAGCGGAACAGCGCGGTGCGGGCTCGGCGTTGCACGGCAC
>JBBSRD010000240.1:0-4918 GCA_038243415.1 Actinomycetales bacterium
CCCCGAGGGAGCGGATGCGCATCTCCCGCAGCACGCCTCAGCCCTCGCGACCGGGCTCGTGGGGCGCCCTGCGAGGCGTGGCCGCGGTGACAGGCGTGGGCCCGCGTGCGGGCTCGCCGCCGGTGGGGGCGTCCTCCGCCTTCGTCTCGCTCGCCCCGCGCAGCCCGCCGACGGGCAGCCGGAACTTCGCGACGAGACGGTCGGCGAAGGGGACCGCGGTGACCCGGGCGAGGTGGACCGTGTCCTGGCCCCCGGTGACATCGATGCGCGCACCGCGCGGCACCCTCACGGCGCGCCGCCCGTCGCACCACATCACGGCGTCCGCCTGCGTCCTGGCCATGACCTCCACGGCGAGGACCGCGCTGGGCGGGACCACGAGCGGGCGCGCGAAGAGGGCGTGGGCGCTGATGGGGGTGAGCACGATCGCCTCGACGGTCGGCCACACCACCGGCCCGCCGGCGGAGAAGGAGTACGCCGTGGAGCCGGTCGGGGTCGCCATGACCACCCCGTCGCACCCGAAGGACGTCACGGGCTGGGAGTCCACCTCCACGACGACCTCGAGGACGCGCTCGCGGGCGCCCTTCTCGATGCTGACGTCGTTCATGGCCCAGCCGGTGTGCACGACCTCGCCGTCGACGACGAGGTCGGCGCGCAGCGTCGCCCGCTGCTCGACGGTGTACTCGCGGTCGACGACGTGGCGCACGGTGAGCTCGATCTGCTCGGGCTCGACCTCCGCGAGGAAGCCCACGTGGCCGAGGTTGACGGCCAGCAAGGGCACCGTCGTGCCGATCACGAGCTCGGCGGCGCGCAGGACCGTCCCGTCGCCGCCGAGGACCAGGACGAGCTCGACGTGGTCGAGCGCGGCCTGCGCCCCGGCCTCGTCGACGCGCTCGGCGCTCTCGCAGCCGGGGACGTCGATGTCGTCGGTGATGAGCAGCAGCGTCTTGAGACCGGCGGCGCACAGGGCCTCGACGACCTCCTGGCAGGTGCTGACCGCCTTGGGTCGGCGCGGGTGGCCGAGGATCAGGACGGTGCGCCCGCCGCTCATCCGAGCACCCTGCCGGCCGTCACGGCGGCGCGGACGTCACCGGCAGCAGAGCCGGTGTCGTCCCCGGCCTCCAGCAGGAGGAAGAACTCCACGTTCCCCGAGGGGCCGGGCAGGCGCGAGGGGGCGACGCCCCGGGTCACGAGACCGACCTCCGCGCCAGCGGTCACCACACCGAGGACCGCGCGCTCGCGGTCATCGTCGTCGCGGACCACGCCGCCCCGGGGCAGGCGCTCTCGGCCGACCTCGAACTGGGGCTTGACCATGAGGACGAAGCGCGCCCCGGGCGCCGAGACGCGGCGCAGCGCGGGCAGGACGAGGTGCAGGGGGATGAAGGACAGGTCGGCGACCACCACCTCGGGAGCCTCCCCGACCTGCTCGGGCCCGAGGTCGCGGACGTTGGTGCGGTCGAGCACCGTGACCCGAGCGTCGGAGGCGACGCGGTGGGCCAGCTGGCCGTAGCCGACGTCGACGGCGACCACCGAGGCGGCGCCCCGGTCGAGGAGGACGTGGCTGAACCCCCCGGTGGAGGCCCCGGCATCGAGGCAGCGGCGTCCTGCGACGTCGACGCCGAGGTCCTCGAGCGCCCCGAGGAGCTTCTGCGCCCCTCGACTCGCCCAGCGGTGCCCGTCGCTGTCCGTCCGTGAGCCCGGCTCACCACCGGGTGGGCCGTCCTCGTCGTGCTGGACCTCGATGGCGGCGGCACGCTCGACCTGGGTGGCGACCTTGAGGGCCGGGGAGCCCGACACGCTCACGCGGCCGGCCGAGACCAGCTCGGCGGCCTCGGCGCGCGAGCGCGCCAGGCCTCGGCGCACGAGCTCGGCGTCCAGGCGCCCGCGGACCGGGGCCATCAGGGTCGCGAGCACGACGGCGCGCGCCTCGCGGTGCTCACCCGTCCCCGTCGGGCGAGGCACCGGCGTCCGTGCTGCCGGCGACGGGACCGCCCGCTGCTGAGCCGCCTGCTGCTGACCCGCTCGCGGAGGGCCGAGGGGTCTGCGCGGGTGTTGGTGGCACCGGCGGGGCGGGGCGACGCACCGGCGGCCGGGTGCCGGACGCGGAGCGCGTCGGCGCCGCAGGCGCGTCGGGTGCCGAAGCTCCGGTGCTGGGAGCGTCAGGGGTCACCGCCGGACCGGCCGCGGCCTCCCTGGCTGCCGGAGCCGTTCCCGCCGCGCCGGGGCGCGGGAGAGGGGGGCGGCGTCCTGCCCCGCGCGAGGCGGGGCGCGAGCTGGTGCGGGCACCCGGGCCGCCGGACCCCTCGAGGGCGGCGACGCGGCGCTCGAGGCGCTCGACCGTACGGCGCAACCGGGCGGTCTCCTCGGCCCCGGCCAGCCCGAGCGCACCCCCGGCGCGCTCGACCTCGGTGCGTGCTGCGGAGCGGGCGGCGTCGAGGATGCGCGCCCTCGCGATGGAGGAGAGGTCGCCGGCAGCCGCGAGGTAACCGCGGATCTCGTCCAGGGAGCCGGGGCGACGTGCGTCGCCCCGGGAGTCGGGGGTGGTCATCGGCGGTGTCCTCCGGGGCTGGCGTCGCGGCTCGGCCCGTCTGCCCGTGGCCGGCTCGTGCTGGGCAGACGCTACCTGTCGCTGCCGACAGCGGCAGAGCGGCCGCCGCGGCCCGACCTCCGATCGGGCGGCGTCAGGCCTCGCGGCGGGGCGCGGCCAGGTCCCGCAGCCTGGTGAGCGAGCGCGCCGTGGCCTCGTCCGGCTCGGGCGAGGAGCCGTCGGCGGGCGTCCACGCAGCCGCGCACACCACGGCGAGCAGGTCGAGCAGCACGGCGGGGTCGTCCGGCGCCCCCGCGCTCTCGCCGTCAGCCACCTCGCTGCGCACGACGTCGCCCTCGAGCCACGCGCTGGCGCGCCGCAGCGTGCGGCGCCCGTCGATGACCGGCACGTCACGGGGGGCGACCGGCGCCCTCTCCAGGGCGCGGAGGTCCAGCCCGAGGTGGGTGGGGCGCAGCGCCTCGGGCGCGGTGACCGCGTCCAGGGGGCTGGAGACGCCGGTGAGCACCAGGAGCACGTCGATGCCCGCCGCACGGGCACCCGCGATGTCGGTGTCGAGGCGGTCGCCGATCGCCAGGGGCGCCGTGGACCCTGCCGCCTCGACCTCCGCGGTGAAGATGTCCGGCTGGGGCTTGCCCGCGACGAGGGGATCGACGCCCGTGGCAGTGCGCACGGCGGCGATCATCGTGCCGTTGCCCGGCATGGTGCCGCGCTCGGTGGGGATGGTCATGTCGGTGTTCGTGGCCACCCACAGGGCTCCTGCGGCGACGGCGACGGTGGCGTCGCACAGCTGCGCCCACCCGACCTCGCGGCCGAACCCCTGGAGCACGCCGTCGGGCGGCGGCGAGGCGGTGCGCACGGCGACGAGACCGGCCTCTGCGAGGGCCACCTCGACGCCGGGCCCGCCGACGGCGAGAACCGTGGCGCCCGGCTTGAGCCGTTGGGCGAGCAGGGCGGCTCCCGCCTGCGCCGAGGTCGTGACCTGATCGTCGTGGGCGTCGATGCCCAGCTCGACGAGGTGCTCAGCGACCGCTCGAGGGGGCCGCGACGCGTTGTTGGTGACGAAGACGCGCGCCACGTCTGCGGCGCGCAGGACCTCCACGGCTCCGGGGACCGCGTGGGGACCGGCGTAGAGGACGCCGTCCAGGTCGAGCAGGAGGAGGTCGACGCCGCTGAGCAGCGTCTCGGGAGCGACGCGTCCCCCACGGGGCCCGGGGGTCACGGTGCCTCCTCCACGATCACGTTTTCGGCGTCCTCGGGCGGGGCAAAGGCCCCGCTCTCGTTCCTGGGGTCGACGGCCTGGGCGCGGGCGATCCAGCGAGGGGCCTCCTTCTCGCGGCCGGCTGCGACCAGCGCCTCCGCGCACGCCACGTAGGTGCGGGCGTGCCACGGCTGCACCGGGCCGGTGAGGCGCTCCGGGTGCAGCTCCAGCACCGCGGCGTCGGCTTGACCGAGGTCCGTGCGGGCGCCGCTCACCACGATGCGCAGCTCGGCCGCCGCCTCCGGCCCGAGCTTCACTGCCTCGGCGGACGTGATCATCTCCAGGGCCTTCTCGGGTCGCCCGAGCCCGCGCTCCGCGTCGGCGATCACCGGCAGGTGGCTCACGTCACCGGACAACCGGCGTGCGGTGCGCAGCTCGCGCAGCGCCTCGTCGTAGTACCCCGCGGCATAGGCGGCGAGGCCAGCCGTCTCACGGGCGACGGCGATCCGTCCCGCGCGAGAGGCCGCGGCGCGTGCGTGGGCCAGAGCGAGCTCGGGTTCGCCGGCGCACCGATCAGCCATGACGAGGTGCCGGGCGACCACCTCGGCGTTGTCCTTGGCCAGCGTCAGGAGCTCTCGCCGCACGGTGGGCTCGAGGTCGGCAGCCACGACGTCGACCGGGAGCTCGGGCTCCGACCGCGTGGCCCGAGGACGCGCCCCGGGCCGGTCGGCAGGGTCCACCGCCTGACGAGGAGGCCGCCCTGTCCGCTCTGCGCCGCCGCGCTGGTCACCACCGCGACGAGCGTCCCCACCACGACGAGCATCGCTACCGCTGCGCTCGTGACCAGCACCGGGCCGGTCCGCCCCGCGTCCCGGTGCACCGTTCGACCGACGCGGATCCTCGGGCACGGTGACCTCCTGCAGACGTGCCGGCCCCTGGGGGGTGCCGGTGTGGGGGGATGAGTGAGGGCCCGCCCCGGGGCGCCCTGTGCGGGCGCCCTGGGACGGGCCCTGGTCTTGCTGTTCATTCATGTGGAGCTGGTGGTGCTGGAAGTGATTGTGTGGGTGTCCGGCAGTGACCTGCTCTCCCACGGAGTCTCCCCCGCAGTACCCTCGGCGCTGGTGGGCTTAGCTTCCGGGTTCGGAATGGGACCGGGCGTTTCCCCACCGCTATGA
>JBBSRD010000241.1:0-4871 GCA_038243415.1 Actinomycetales bacterium
CCATCAAGCAGACCCTGTACCGGACGTCGGGCAAGTCCCCGATCATCGACGCGCTCGTGGACGCCGCCGAGGCGGGCAAGCAGGTCCTCGCCATCGTCGCGATCAAGGCGCGCTTCGACGAGCAGGCCAACATCTCCTGGGCCCGCACCCTGGAGCGGGCCGGCGTGCACGTCGTCTACGGCATCGTCGGGCTGAAGACGCACTCGTAGCTGTGCCTCGTGGTGCGCCAGGAGAGCGGGGGGCTGCGGCGCTACTGCCACGTGGGCACCGGCAACTACAACCCCAAGACCGCGCGCCTCTACGAGGACCTGGGCCTGCTCACCGCCGACGAGGAGGTCGGCGAGGACCTCACCAAGCTCTTCAACCAGCTCAGCGGCTACGCCCCCAAGACCCGCTACTCACGGCTGCTGGTCGCCCCCCGCGGCGTGCGGCGCGGACTGGTGGAGCGCATCGACGCCGAGACGGAGCACCACCTCGCGGGGCGCCCGGCACGCGTACGGATCAAGGTCAACTCGATGGTCGACGAGGTCATCATCGACGCCCTCTACCGGGCCTCGCAGGCCGGCGTGCCCGTCGACGTGGTGGTCCGCGGCATCTGTGCGCTGCGGCCGGGCGTGCCTGGCCTGTCCGAGAACATCAGGGTGCGCTCGATCCTGGGCCGCTTCCTGGAGCACAGCCGGATCTTCTCCTTCGAGAACGACGGGGACCGCGAGACCCTCATCGGCAGCGCCGACATGATGCACCGCAACCTCGACCGGCGGATCGAGGCTCTGGTCCGCCTGTCCGACGAGGGCCACATCGCCGAGCTCACCGAGCTGCTGGACCTGTCGATGGACGACGACACCATCTCCTGGCACCTGCAGGCCGACGGGACCTGGGAGCGTCACGGCGTGGAGGGCGAGCAGCTGGACCTGCAGGAGCACCTGGTGGCCGCGAGGGCGACCCGCCGCCGCGCACGGAGGTGACCCCGGCGAACGCCACCGGCCGCCAGGGGGACCCGCGGGGGAGCGAACCGCAGGTCATCAAGGCCGCCGGTGCGCTCTGCTGGGACCACGCGCCGGCCCGCGGCGGACGGCACGGGGGCCTGCAGGTCCTGCTCGTGCACCGCCCCCGGTACGACGACTGGTCGTGGCCCAAGGGCAAGCTCGAGCCCGGGGAGGGCTTCGTCGAGGCCGCCGTGCGCGAGGTCGCGGAGGAGACGGGGCTGCAGGTCCGCCTCGGGCGCGACCTCCCGACCGCGCGCTACCGCCTGGACGAGACCTCCACCAAGGAGGTCGCCTACTGGGCGGCGCACGTGCCGGGGTCACCGACGCCGAGGCCTCCGCGCCCGAAGGAGGTGGACGCGACGGAGTGGGTCTCCACCGCCGAGGCCGAACGGCGCCTGACCCGGCGCGGCGACCGCGTGCAGCTGGCCGCGCTCGTCACCGCCCACACCGAGGCGTCCCTCGACACGTGGCCGCTGCTGGTGCTGCGCCACGGCCACGCCCGCCCCAAGTCGGTGTGGGGCCACGCCGACGCGGAGCGCCCGCTCGTGAAGGTCGGGCTGCGCCAGGCCGACGCGCTGGTGCCCCTGCTGCAGGCGTGGGCGCCGGAGCGCGTGGTCTCCAGCCCGTGGGAGCGCTGCCTCCAGACGATCGGCCCGTACGTCGAGGCCGCGAAGCCGGTGCTGAAGACCAAGAACCGTCTGTCCGAGGACGGCCACCGGCGGGAGCCGGCCAAGGTGGCGGCTCTGGTCAGCAAGCTGATCGCCAAGCGCCGCCCGGTCGTGCTGTGCACCCACCGGCCGGTGCTCTCGACGGTGCTGGGCACCCTCGCCGGGCACACCGGTGCGGGCCTGTCCACGACGGTGCCCTCGAGCGACCCGTACCTGCTGCCGGGCGAGGTGCTGGTGGCTCACGTGTCCTTCCGCTCCGGGCGGGTCGTGCGCGTGGAGCGGCACCTGCCCGGCGGCGGGGTGGACCCGGCGTCAGTAGGTATAGACGCAGGGTGATGCTGCGGGGCTCTTGGGAGTGCCCGAGGGCCGGGCTCGCCGGGCCGGGCGTCCCTGTTCACCTGTCGTTCACCTGCCGACGGGGATCGGTCCACCTCTCGCCCCTACCTTCGCGACCGTTGGCCACCGTCACCGATCCGGAAGGCTCCGCGTGAACCGTTCCCCGTCCTCCCGCGTCGCCCTGCTCGCGGCCACGCTGACGGTGGGCCTCACGGTCCCCGGCTGCGTCGCGGTGAACGAGCGGACCGGCGGCGCGTCGCCGGTCGCGGGCCCGGGCCCGGCGGTCTCCGGCACGCTCAACAGCGCCGGCGCCTCCACGCAGCCGGCGCCCTTCCAGGCCTGGAGCGCGAGGTTCAGCGCGGCGCACCCCGAGGTCACCGTCAACTACGACCCGGTGGGATCCGGCGGCGGCCGCAAGCAGTTCCTCGAGGGGGGCGTCCCCCTCGCGGGCTCGGACGCCGCCCTCGACGACGAGGAGCTGGAGCGGGCGAGGGAGCGCTGCGACGGCGGGAGCGCGATGGACCTGCCGGTCTACGTCTCCCCCATCGCCCTGGCCTACAACCTTCCGGGCACCCCGGACCTCACGCTCTCCCCCGTGACGGTGGCCCGGATCTTCGACCAGCAGGTCACCGACTGGTCGGACCCCGCGATCGCGGCGGACAACGGCGGCGCGGCGCTGCCCGCCGGCGCCATCACCGTGGTCAACCGCTCCGACGACTCGGGGACCACCGAGAACCTCATCGCGTACCTCGTCGCCAACGCCCCCGACGACTTCCCCCACGAGGTCACCGACACCTGGCCGGTGGCCGGTGGCGAGGCGGCGAAGGGCACCTCCGGGGTCGTCGACGCCATCAAGGCCGGGGAGGGGTCCATCGGCTACGCCGACGAGAGCCAGGTGGGCGACCTCGGGAGAGCCGAGGTCGTCGCCGCCGGCCAGGCCGTGGGCCCGACGGCCGAGGCCGCCGCGAAGGTCGTCGACGTCTCCGAGCCGGTGCCGGGGCGCCCCGAGGGCGACCTGGCGATCGAGGTGAACCGCACCCCGGAGGAGGCGGGCGTCTACCCGATCGTCCTCGTCAGCTACCAGATCGCCTGCACCACGTACGCGACGCAGCAGGAGGCCGACCTGGTGAAGGCCTTCATCGGCTACACCTCCAGCCAGCAGGGACAGAAGGACGCCGCCGACATCGCCGGCTCCGCGCCCCTCTCGCCGGAGCGCAGCGACGCCATCGCGGCGGCCCTGGGCTCCATCACCGCCAGCAGCTGATCCGCACGACCGACGACGCAGGACAGGAGAGAGCGCGTGAGCCAGACCACCGGACCGACAGGCACCGGCGCACGGCCGCGCCGCCGACGCACCACGGGGCGACCGGGCGACAAGGTCTTCAAGGGCACGGCGACGTTCGCCGGCACCCTGATCCTGCTCACCCTCGCCGGGGTCGCCGCGTTCCTCGTCTACCAGGCGCTGCCCGCGCTCACCGCGCCGTCCGACGCCAGCGGGACCGGGCTCGGGCTCCTCACCTACGCGTGGCCGCTGCTGTACGGCACGATCCTGTCCTCGGCCATCGCCCTGGTGGTCGGCGCACCGCTCGGGGTCGGGATCGCGCTGTTCATCTCCCACTTCGCCCCGCGGCGGCTCTCGACGGGGCTCGGCTACGTCGTCGACCTGCTCGCGGCCGTGCCGAGCATCGTGTTCGGCCTGTGGGGCGTGACGACGTTCGCGCCCGCGCTCGTGCCGATCTACGGCTGGCTGGAGCGGAACGCCGGTCTCCTCCCGTTCTTCGCCGGCCCCACCTCCCCCACCGGGCGCACGATCCTCACCGCGGGCCTGGTGCTCGCGGTGATGATCCTGCCCGTGGTCACCGCGATCTCCCGCGACATCTTCCTCCAGACGCCCCGCCTGCACGAGGAGGCGGCGCTCGCCCTCGGGGCCACGCGCTGGGAGATGATCCAGTACTCGGTGCTCCCCTACGCCCGTTCAGGGGTCGTCTCCGCGGCCATGCTCGGCCTCGGGCGCGCGCTCGGGGAGACGATGGCCGTCGCGCTGCTGCTCTCCGCGTCCGGCGGGGTCACGCTGAACCTCATCAGCTCGGCGAACCCGGGGACCATCGCGGCCAACATCGCCCTGCAGTTCCCGGAGTCGAGCGGCCTGGGCACCAACGTGCTCGTGGCCACGGGGCTGCTCCTCTTCGTCGTGACCTTCGTCGTCAACCTCGCCGCCCGCGCCATCGTCAACCGGCGCGCCGGGTTCTCGGGGGCCGACGGATGACCGGCACCGACGTCGACGCCGGCCCGGGCCCCGCCACCCTGAAGCCGCGGCCCGCGGAGCTGGGCTCGCGCTCCCTGCCCCGGTGGGCCACCCCGGGCGCCTTCGTCCTCGGGGCGCTCGTCGCCGCGGGCCTCTCACGAGCCCTCGGCTTCTCGGTGGCCGGCCTCGTCGTCATGACCGCCGTCATCGGCGCGCTGACGCTCACCCTCGCCTCCGTGGCGGTGGAGGGCCGGCGCCGGGCGACCGACCGCACCGCCGCCACCCTGGTCACCGGGGCGTTCCTCCTCGCCCTGGCCCCGCTCGTCTCGCTGCTGTGGACGGTGGTGACCCGCGGCCTGGGCCGCTTCGACGGGCAGTTCTTCACCTGGTCGACGTCCGGGGTCGTCGGCGCCGGCGGCGGAGCCTTCCACGCCCTCGTGGGCACCCTGGTCATCACGGCGCTGGCCACGGTGATCTCGGTTCCGATCGGCCTCCTGACCGCCGTCTACCTCGTCGAGTACGGCCGCGGGCACCTCGCCCGCTGGATCACGTTCCTCGTCGACGTGATGACGGGCATCCCCTCGATCGTCGCCGGCCTGTTCGCGGTGGCGCTCTTCACGCTGTTCCTCGGGCCCG
>JBBSRD010000242.1:0-4851 GCA_038243415.1 Actinomycetales bacterium
CCCGCACGAAGCTGGCAGCCTTCGCGGCCGCCGACGGGGCGCTGTCCGCGTGGGCACCGGTCGCCAGCGGGGAGATCTTCAGCGCCACCGCCCCGCCGGGAGCCGGCACCCTCGTCCTCGGGGGCCGGTTCACCACGCTCGCGGGCGCGGACGCCTACGGGCTCGGCGCGGTGGACCTCACCACCGGCGCGGCGCGGCCCTTCGCGGCGAACAGGGTGGTCCGCAACGCCGGACCCGACGCCGCGATCTACGGCCTGACGAGCGACGCCGCGCAGGTCTACGGCGCCGGCTACGTCTTCGGCTCCGGCGGCAACCTCGAGAACACGTTCGCGGCGGGGGCCCGCACCGGCGAGCTGTCGTGGGTCAACGGCTGCCTAGGGGACACCTACTCCGTCGCGGCCGTCGGCGACGTCCTCTACGCCGCCGGGCACCCCCACGACTGCTCGATGGTCGGGGCCAACCCCGAGGTGCGTCCGCGCCAGTGGCAGCGGGCCCAGGCCATGACGACGGCGCCCAGCCCCCTGGGCCGCAAGAACACGTCGGGCCCGTTCTCCGGGCGCACCGCCCCCGAGCTCCTCCACTGGCTGCCGACCTTCGCGGCGGGCACCTACACGGGGCAGTCCCAGGGGCCCTGGAGCGTCACCGCCGCCAAGGGCTACGTCGTGATGGGCGGGGAGTTCCCGCGCGTCAACGGCAGCGGCCAGCAGGGTCTGGTGCGCTTCGTCGACCGGCAGGCAGCACCGAACCGGTCCGGCCCGACCACGGCGCCGCCGAACGGGCAGACGAGCATCACGCCGAGCCTCACGAGCCCGGCCCCGGGTCAGGTGCGTGCGACCTTCCAGGCCGGCTGGGACCGCGACGACCCGGAGCTGACCTACGAGCTGGTCCGCGGGACCGGCGACGGCCAGGTGGTCGCCACCGCTCGAGCCACCTCGGCGTGGTGGGACCGCCCGACGCTGTCCGCCGCGGACGACACCGCTCCCGGAGGCACCCTCACCTACCGGGTGCGCGCGAGCGACCCCTCGGGCAACGTGCTGGTCTCCGACCCGGTCACCGTCGACGTGGTCGCGCCCCCCACGGACCCGCAGCCGCCGCAGCCGAGCGGCTCCTACGCGACGGTCGTCGACGCCGACGCGCCGGTCCACTGGTGGCGGCTCGGCGAGCGCGCCGGGACCCGGGCGAAGGACAGGGCGGGGACCAGCGATCTGCGCCTCGACCCGTCAGCGCGGCGGCGCGTGGCCGGCGGCACCGGTGACGGGGACCTCGCGACCTTCTTCACCGGCACGTCCCGCGTCCCCGGCGCCAGCGCGCGCGTCCAGACCGGCCCGCAGGCCTTCAGCGCCGAGCTGTGGCTGCGCACCACCACCACCCGCGGCGGCAAGCTCGTCGGCTTCGGTGACTCCAGGACCGGCCCCAGCAGCCAGTACGACCGCCAGCTGTGGACCGACGGCGCGGGCCTCCTGCACTTCGGGGTCAACGACGGCCGGCTCAAGACGCTGACCTCGCCCGCGGCCGTCAACGACGGCGGGTGGCACCACGTGGTCGCGACCCTCGGGCCGCGAGGCTCGACGCTGTACGTCGACGGGGTCGCGGTCGCGGCCGACGCCGGGACCACGCAGGCCCAGCCGTTCGACGGGTACTGGCGCGTCGGCGGGGACACCCTCGCGGGCTGGCCGTCGAGGCCCCCGTCGGACGCCGTCGCCGGGAACCTCGACGACGTCGCGGTCTACCCGCGGGCGCTGACCCCCGAGCGCGTGGCCGCGCACGCGGCCGCGGGGGGGATCACCGTGGCGGAGCAAGGCTGAGGGCGGGCTGCCGCTGCGCCGCCGAGCCCTCGAGGGCGAGGACCACGCCGCGGCGGTAGGCCGGCACGGAGAACCGGTCGCGCGAGGCCTCGGCCGCGCCACGGGCCCGCGCGAGGGCCCCGGCGCGGTCGGCGTGGATCGACGCGACCGCCAGGGCGAGCGCGGCCGCGTCGCCCGGTGGCACCAGGAGGCCGTCCACCCCGGCGCGCACCACCTCGGTCAGGCCCTGGACGTCGGAGGCCACCAGGGGCCGCGCGGCGAGCATCGCCTCGACCGCGGCGTTGCCGAACGACTCGGTGAACGAGGGCACCAGCGCGACGTCCGCGGCGGCCAGCGCCGGCCAGGGCGACCCGGCGAGGCCGGCAAACACCACGCGGTCGCTCGTGCCCTCCGCCTCGGCCTGCTCGTGGAGGGAGCGCTCGTACCACTCGTAGCCGGGGAAGACCGACCCCACGAGAGTCAGGTCGGCATCGATCCCCTGCGTGCGGAGCAGCGCGAGGGCGCTGAGGGCGACGTGGGTGCCCTTGCGCGGCGTGAGGCGGCTGACCACGACGAGGTGGAGCGGGTTCCCCGGTGCGCTGGTCACCTCAGGCGTCGCGGTGGTCCCGGGCGGCGCGGCGGGCGGTCCGGGCACCCCGTTCGGCAGCACCGTGATGCGGCGCTCCAGCCCGCGGAGACTGCTCAGGAGCGCGTGGCGTGCGGCCTCGCTGGGCACGAGCACCGTGGTCGCGAGGAGCAGGGGGGCCGCCAGCGCGGCCCGCAGCAGCGCCGGCGATCCTTCTTCCGCCTCGTGGACGTGGACCACGACGCTGACCCCGGCGAGCCGGGCGGCGAGCACCCACAGCGGGCTCGTCAGCGTGGAGACGTAGACGACGTCGGAGCGGTGGCGCCGCACCGCCGCGACCAGGCGGGGGAGCGCAGCCACGCTGCGCCCGCCGAGCGAGGCCAGGCCCCTGACGTTCAGCAGGCTGCGCCGCAGCACGGGGGCCTCGACCTCGAGCACGGCGGCACCGGCTCCCCGCAGGTCAGCGGCGAGGTCCCCGGGGCGGGCGTCCGCTCGCGGGTCGCTGCTGGTGGACGGGGGGAGCGTGACGACGACGGTCCAGCCCGCCTCCACCATCGCGGCCACCGACTGCAGGCACTGGCGGTCGGAGCCGTAGCGCTCCCGGGAGGGGTGGGCGACGAGGATGGTCCGGTCCGACTGAGGCACCTCGGCGAGCGTAGGGGTCGTGCTCATACCCGTCTGAAGCCGGACACCCAGAGCGGGCCGGAGCTGCCCACCGCGGCCGGTGGCGGGGATACCGTGATCGGCGTGAGCGACCCGGGTCCGTGCGAGATCCGTGCCGGTGCGCACCCCGGTGCACGCCGCGGCGGCATCCTCGTCCGGCACTGGCCGGCGGTGGCCGTCTCGGCGCTGATGGTCGTCTCCAGCTATCGCTGGCGCACCCGGCCGGCGGGGCAGGCGGTGTCCGGCGCGCTGGACCTCACCGTGCTCTTGGAGGTGGCGGTCTACGGCCTCGTCGGGGCGGGCGCACTGGTGCTGCTCGCCCGGAGCCACGGCGCGGGCCAGAGCCGGTGGGCGAGCCTGCGTCCCCCCGCGCCGCTGGCTTTCGGGGCGGCCTACACGGCGCTGATCGCCCTGTCGGTGACCTACGCGGCGTACCCCGCCTACGCCGCGGTGCGGGCCGGCCAGGCGGGCGTCGTGCTGCTGGTCGCGGTCGCCGTCGCGGTGCTCGCCACCCGGGCGCAGCTGCACGCCGCGGTGCACGCCTACCTCGTGGTGGTCGTGGCGTCGGTGGCCTACGGGGTGGCCGCGCCCTCGACCGCGATCAGCGGGCTGCAGGAGGGCAGGTTCACGTGGCTGGCGATCCACCCGACGATCTCCAGCGTCTTCACCGCGCTCGCGATGGTCATGGCGCTGGCGTACGTCGTGGACGACCGCCGGCGGCCCGGACCGTCGTGGCCCCGCGCGGTGTACGCGCTCGTCGCCGTCGTCGCCGCCGTCGCGCTGCTGGCCAGCCAGACTCGCGGCTCCGTCCTCGGGGCCGTCCTCGGCGGCGCGTGCGTGGTGCTCCTCGGGCGCTCCGGCCGACGGCGCGTGGTCCTCGCGCTGAGCATCGCGGTGGTCGCGGCGCTGGTGTTCGTGGCCACCGGCGACCAGGTGCTGGCTTTCCTGACCCGCGGTGAGGGCGCCGATCAGCTGGCCACGCTCAACTACCGGACCGAGCTGTGGTCCTACGCCTGGCAGGTCGTCGTCCAGCAACCGCTGTACGGGCACGGCGTCGGGTCCCCGCGGGGGCTGTTCTTCGCGGCCACCGGGCTGGGGGGCAGCCACAACATGGTGGTCAACGTCGTCACCGAGGTCGGAGCGCTGGGCCTCGCCGCGTGGACGGCGCTCGTGGTGGCGGTCGGGCTGCAGCTGCGCGCCAGGGGCGCCGGCGCGCTGCGCTCCCCGTCGACCGCCAGGACGGGGCGACGCGGCTCCGGCGCTGTGCTCGTCGGTGTGCTCGTCGGCGGCGACGACCGTCCGCTCCTCGCGGGGGTGCTCGTCGCTGTCCTCGCCAGCGGCCTGTTCTATGACGGGCCTGGCGCCGTCGCCACCGTCTCGAGCGTGTGGCTGTTCGTCATCGCGGGGTGGTTGGCGGTGCTCCGGCGACGTCCGCGGGAAGCTCTTGCTGCGCCGGCGCGACGGGCCCGGGCGTCGGGCGGCGCGCTGAGAGGACCCACGAGCGGATGATCACGGCGCTGACCAGCGAGCCTGCCGAGAGCGCCCAGGGCGCGGCGGCGGCGCTCGCGCCGGCGTGGAGCAGCAGGGCGAGGAGCCCCACCGAGGCGACGCTGTCGCCGAGCCGGATGAAGAACGTCGCCCGCTGACGGCGCAGGACCGCGGCGAGGGTGCCGTAGGGCAGGACCACCGCGGTCGAGGCGGCGTAGACCACCCACCCGGTGACCGCGAGGCGGTCGACCTCGAAGCGCCCCGACGTGATGAGGCCGCCCAGCAGGGGCGTCAGCGCGGTGGCGACCGCCCCGAGGGCGGCGGACGTCC
>JBBSRD010000243.1:0-4849 GCA_038243415.1 Actinomycetales bacterium
ACCTCGCCTCCGGCACCGGGCGCCGCCTGCTGTTCATGCGCACCAAGCACCAGGCCAAGCGCCTGGCCCGTCAGCTCACGGCCGGCGGGATCCCCGCCGTGGACCTGCACGGCAACCTCAGCCAGAACGCGCGCCAGCGCAACCTCGAGGCGTTCTCGACCGGCGAGGCCAAGGTCATGGTCGCGACCGACATCGCGGCCCGCGGCATCCACGTGGACGACGTCGAGCTCGTCATCCACGTCGACCCGCCGACCGAGCACAAGGCGTACCTGCACCGCTCCGGCCGCACGGCGCGCGCCGGCTCCGGCGGCGACGTGGTGACCGTGATGCAGCCCGCCGAGGCCGCCGACGTGCGCGTCCTCATGCGCCAGGCCCGCATCACCGCGACCACGCACAAGATCGACGCCTCCACCGACCTGGGCGCCTCCGTCGTCGGGTCGCTGACCGGCGACGTGGCCCCCCACGTCGACCCGCCGGCGAACGCCCCCGCCGTCCCCGCAGCGCGTCCGGAGACCTCCGGCCGTGGTGGTCAGGGTGGTCGGGGCGGTCAGCGCTCGAGCGGCCGCGGCGCGGCTCCTCGGTCCAGCGGTGGCGGCGGCGGTCGCTCCGGCGGCTCCGGGCGCAGCAGCGGCGGCTCCGGGCGCTCGAGCGGTGGCGGTGGTCGCTCCGGCGGCGGGCTCGTCTACTCCTCGACCACCAGCGGCGGCTCTGGCGGGCGCCACCCCGGTGCGGGTCGCTCGTCCTCCTCCAGCTGAGGGCACACCGCCGGGTAAGCACTTGGTGTCACCGGAGTTGACTGTGCGCGACGACGTGAAACAGTGTCGTCATGCTTGCCCGCTGCTCCCCGGTGGTGGCGCCCGACCCTCTGAGGGTGGCGACCACGCTTCCCTGCGACACCAGCGCACCCGGCTCGGCGCGACGGCTCGTGATCGACGGGTGCGCGAGCGCGGGGATGGACGCCGACGTGATGGACACCGCCGAGCTCCTCGTCTCCGAGGTGGTGACAAACGCCGTCATCCACGGGCGCTCCGAGGTGCGCCTGTGGGTGATGGCCAGCGAGGAGACGGTGCGCATCGAGGTCGGCGACGACAACTCGCGCCACCCCGTCGCCCTGCGGTCCCAGGAGGGCGCGCTGGATGGCCGGGGCATGGCCATCGTGGACATGCTGGCCAGCGCGTGGGGCGTGCAGGACGGCGCGTTCGGCAAGATCGTGTGGTTCGAGGTGTCCACCTGAACCGACAGTGAGGCGGGAGCCCGATGAGCACCGGACCACCGGCCGGCCCGGACGACCGCTCGGCCCTGGGCTCCCGCACCGCATGGATCGTGTGGAGCCTGGGCGTCGTCGCGTACGTCGCGGCGGTGCTCCAGCGCACCTCGTTCGGCGTCGCGGCGACGGAGGCCTCCACCCGCTACGACGCGGCCGCCTCGGTGCTGTCCTCCTTCACCGTCCTCCAGCTGCTCGTCTACGCGCTGCTGCAGGTGCCGGCGGGCCTGGCCCTGGACCGCTTCGGTGCGCGACGGCTGCTGACGGCCGGGGCGCTGCTCATGGGCGCCGGGCAGCTGGTCCTCGCGCTGGCGACGGTGGTGCCGCTCGCGGTGCTGGGCCGGGCGATGGTCGGCGCCGGCGACGCCCTGACGTTCGTCTCGGTGATCCGCCTGGCCGCGTCGTGGTTCCTGCCCTCCCAGGTGCCGCTGGTCACCCAGCTCACCGGGATCCTCGGCCAGCTGGGCCAGATCCTCTCCGCCGTGCCCCTCGTGGCGCTCCTGACGGGCGCGGGCTGGACGCCGGCGTTCGCCTCCGCAGCCACCGTCAGCGTGCTCCTCGGGCTGCTCCTGTGGCTGGGCGTGCGCGACGCCCCGGGCGTGCGCACCCGCGTCGGCCCGGCGATGAGCTTCTCGCAGGCCCGCCACGACCTCGCTGCCGCGTGGCGCCACCCCGGCACGCGCCTGGGCCTGTGGTCGCACTTCACGACCCAGTTCCCCGCCACGGTCTTCGCCCTCATGTGGGGGTATCCCTTCCTCACCGCGGGGGAGGGCCGCTCACCCGGGGTGGCCTCGGCCCTCATCAGCCTCTACGTCCTCGCCGGCATCGCCGCCGGCCCGGTGCTGGGAGTGGCCGCCGGGCGGCACCCGCTGCGACGGTCGTGGCTGGTCCTCACGGTCGTCGGCATCAACGTGGCCGGGTGGACGGCCGTGCTGGCCTGGCACGGCCCCGCCCCGATCTGGTTGCTCGTGGTGCTCATGCTGGCCATGGCCACCGGCGGCCCCGGGTCGCTGGTGGGGCTGGACTTCGCCCGAACCTTCAACCCCTCGGCGCGCCTGGGGACGGCCACCGGCCTGGTGAACATCGGCGGCTTCGTCGCGTCGCTGATCATCATCACCGCCGTCGGCGTGGTGCTCGACGCCACCGGTGGGGACTACTCGCTGCGCGACTTCCGCCTGGCGCTGAGCACCCAGTACGTCATCTGGGTGGTGGGCACCGCGGGGATCCTCGTGACGCGGCGCCGCGTGCGCCGGCAGATGGCCGCCGGCGGGGTCCTCGTCCCCCTGATGCGCCACGCCCTGGCCCGCGAGCGCGCCAGGCGCCGCCGCGAGCGCCGGGGTGGCTCGCAGGGGTGACGAGGAGCGGCTAGCTGGGGCTCTTCCCGACCGTGGAGATGCTGCCGGTGCTGGTCGCCGGGTCGCGCGTGGTCATCGTGCGCTCGCTGGGCAGGTCGCCCGGGCGCAGCCGGTACACGACGAGGCTCTGGTCGTAGTACTTCTCCGTCTCCCCGACCCACTCCATGCCGAGCCGCTTGGCGATCCACGCCGCACGCTCGTTGCCGGGCTTCACCACGGCGAACAGCTCGGGCGCGGACTGGTCGAAGGCCCACCGCGCGAGCGCGCGGGTGCCCTCGGAGGCGTAGCCGTGGCCCCAGTGCTCGGGGACGAGCTGCCAGGCGACCTCGATGTCCTCGTCGTGGGGGGGCATCGTGCGGAGCACGAGGGCGCCGACGACGACGTGGTCCTCGCTGCGCACCAGCGCCCAGCGGCCGACGAAGCGGACGAGCTCGGCGTCGACCCCGTCCTCCTCCTCGCGCCAGGACCGGAAGCGGTCGCGCATGGACTCCTCGTCGGGCACGGTCTGGACGTCGGGGGTCAACCAGCGGGAGACCCGTTCGTCGCCGAAGATGGCCAGGGCGGCGGAGGCGTCGGAGTCCTCCCACTCGCGCACGAGCAGGCGCTCGGTGGTCAGCAGCGTGGTCACGGGGGAACGGTAGCGGCAACGGGGAGTGCTCCGACCACTCCGTGCCCTGCGTCGCTGCAGGGCGTCATGCATGCTGGCCCCGTGGCCTCGCGCGCAGGGACGGCCGCCGGGACGGCGCAGACGCCGCGCACGGCCGACGTCGTGATGCTCGGCGGCGGCGGCGCGGCGGTCGTCGTCCTGCAGCACCTCGCCGCGGTCCTCGCCGAGCGTCGTCGGGCCGGGGGCGCGCAGGGCGCCGGTGAGCCGTTGCGGGTGGTCGTGGTGGACCCCGTGGACCGGCTGCTCACCCGCCCCGCGGACCGCACGTGGTGCTCGTGGTGGCACGAGGCCGACGCCCACCTCGCGCTCCTCCAGCCCTGCGTGGCCGCCTCCTGGCAGCGCCTCGCGGTGGTCGGCGCGGACGGCTCGTCCCGCGTGCTCGACCTCGGGTCCCTGCGCTACGTCATGGTGCGCAGCGAGGACCTCTACGCCGGCGTCGCCGCCGGGGTAGCGGCGCTGGAGGGGGTCCTCGAGGTGGTTCACGTCGCGGCGGCCGTGAGCTCGGTGGTCACCGGCCCGCACGGGGTGGTGGTGGCGACCCCGGAGGGACCGGTCACCGCGCAGGTGGCGCTCGACTCGCGGCCGGGCGTGCCGGTCCGCGCCGCCTCGACGCGGCTGCTGCAGCACTTCCGCGGCGAGGTGCTCGTCGCGGCGGAGGACCCGTCGACCCCGGAGGGCGCGCTCCCCGGCGACCGGGACGCCGCCGTCTTCATGGACTTCTCCGTGCCTCAGCCGCCCGTCGGCACGGCCTTCGGCTACCGGCTCCCCGCTCCCGACGGCACGACGCTCGTGGAGTACACCGAGTTCTCCCCCGCGGTGCTCGACGACGCGGGGTACGCGGCCGCCCTGGGCGGCTACCGCGACCGGCTGGGGCTCTCCGGGGCCCGGACCCGGCACGTGGAGCAGGGCGCGATCCCCATGGACGACGCCGTCCGCGCCGCCGTCGCCGGTCCCCGGGTGGTGCGCATCGGGGGGGTGGGCGGCGCCATCAGGGGCTCCACGGGGTACGCCTTCGCGGCGATGCAGCGCGTGGGGCGCGCGCTGGCCGCCGCGATCGTGACCGAGCACGGCGCCGGCCGCCCGCTGGGCGCCGCGACGGTCGCCCCGCCGAGGCCCTACCCGCGTCGGCACGGGTGGATGGACGCGGTCATGCTGCGCGCGCTGGCCGACGGGAGCCTGGACGGCGCCGACTTCTTCCCGCGGCTGTTCGCCCGCAACCCCCCGGGCCGGGTGCTGCGCTTCCTCGACGGCTCGACCTCCCTGGCGGAGGAGGTGGCGCTCATGTCCACCTCGCCGGTGCGGGTGATGATGGTCTCCGCCGGGCGTGACGCGCTCTGGCGGCTGCGCAGGGCCCTGGCGGCGCGGCGGCTCACGTCAGCCCGAGCGGCTCCGCGACGTACGGGAGGCCGACGAACGCGACCACGTCGATGAGGGCGTGGGCGACCACCAGCGGCATCACCCGGCGGGTGCGCAGGTAGACCAGGGAGAAGATCACGCCCATGATCGCGTTGGAGAAGAACGGGCCCCACCCCTGGTAGAGGTGGTAGCTGCCGCGCAGGGCCG
>JBBSRD010000244.1:0-4847 GCA_038243415.1 Actinomycetales bacterium
CCCCCCGCCGTCGAAGCAGCCGGCGACCACCGCGATCAACACCTCCTCCCACACACTCTTCCCCACCCCGACGCTCTTCCGCGCTCGGGTGGCGCGGCCCGCGCTGGCGCCGGCAGCGATCGCGGCGCCGCGGCCGGGAACGTCCATGATCTCGACGGCCCGGGCGGAGGGGTCCTGCTGGTCCGCGAGCGCCCTGGCGGCGGACCGCGCGCCGGACAGCACGGCGCCCCGGACGGCCGCGGCGTCCTCGCTGCGGGGGTTGTCGTCGGTGACCACCACGACGTCGGCGCCGCGGGCGGCCGCGGCCCCCATGGCGGGACGCTTGCTGCGGTCGCGGTCACCACCGGCGCCGAGCACGACGACGAGACGCCCCGGCGTGCCCGGGCGCAGCGCTCCCAGCGCAGCCTCGACGGCGTCGGGGGTGTGGGCGTAGTCGACGACGCCGGTCGGCGCTGCGTGGCCGTCGGGCGCTGCGTGGCCATCGGGGGCTGCGCCGTGGCCGCCGGGACGGGGTGCGACGACCTGCATCCGTCCGGCCGGGCCGTGGGCGCGCGGCAGCGCCGCGGCGGCGTCGGGCAGGCCGGCCTCGGTGAGCAGCCCGTGGGCGAGCGCGGCGTTGGAGACGTTGAAGCGGCCGGGCAGCGGGGTCGCGGTGGCGACCTCGCCGGCAGGGGTGAGCAGGGCGAACGTGGAGCCGCCGCCGGGCAGCTCGCGCACGGACCCGGGGACCACGGAGACGTCGGCGCTGACGGTGCCGGCGTCGGTGTCGGCGGCGGGCCCGGCGCCGGCGGTCGCGCCGGCCGACACGGTGGTCACCGGCAGGCCCCGCTCGCGGCAGAGGTCGGCGAGCCGCGCGCCCCACGCGTCGTCGACCACGACGACGGCGCGGCGCGCCCGCTCGGGGGTGAAGAGGGAGGCCTTCGCGGCGAAGTAGTGCTCCATGTCGCCGTGCAGGTCGAGGTGGTCCTGGCTGAGCTGGGTGAAACCGATGACGTCGAGGACCACCCCGTCGGCGCGGTGCATCACCACGGCGTGGCTGGAGACCTCGATGGCGCACGTCGCGACGCCCGCGTCGACCATCGCGGCCAGCAGCTGGGCCAGCTCGGGGGCCTCCGGCGTGGTGCGCACGCCCGGCAGCGCCCTGCCGTCGATCCGGGTGCCCGTGGTGCCGATGAGGCCGGCGCTGCCCCCGGCGGCGGCGATGGCGGACTCGACCAGCGCGGTGGTCGTGGTCTTGCCGTTCGTGCCGGTGACCCCGATCATCGTCAGGCGCCGGGCGGGGTCGCCCGCGAGCCGCTGGGCGAGCGGGCCCAGGGCGGCGCGGGGATCGTCCACGACCAGCACGGGCACCGGGTCACCTGCCGGCGCCTCGTCGATGATCCGGGCGCCCTCGGCGTCGGTGAGCACGGCGACCGCCCCGGAGGCGGTCGCGGCGGACGCGTGGCGCGCGCCGTGGGTGTGCTCGCCGGGGAGCGCGGCGTAGAGGTCTCCGGGGCCGGCGCGCCGCGAGTCGAGCACGGCGCGGGCCACCCTCACCTCGCCGACGTCCCCGCCGCCGTCGGGCAGGTCGACGCCGAGGAGGCGGGCGACCTCCGCGAGGGGGCGTGCGGCCGTCTCGGGAGGGGGGTCCTCACCCGGGGCCAGGACCTCGTGACTCCCCGCACCCACGGCGGCGAGGTTACCGCCCGGCGCTGCCGGACCGGCGTCGGCGCGCGCGCGCGGGCCGGTCGGGGCCGGCCCGGTCACCACGTGAGGGGGACGAGGTCGGGGCGGGTGGTGGACGGCGGGACCTGCTCCGCAGCCAAGGCGTAGGACATGACGTCGGAGAAGACCGGCCCCGCGACGGTGCCGCCGTAGTAGCCGCCCTCGGTGGGGTGCGCGACGGACACGGCCACGACGAGCTGCGGGTCCTCGGCGGGCGCCATCCCGATGAACGAGCCGATGTAGCCGTTGCCGTCGTAGCCGCCGGCCCCGGCCACCTGCGCCGTACCGGTCTTGCCGGCCACCCGGTAGCCCGGCACGGCGGCCTCGCCGCCGGTGCCGCCGGTGCCGACCGCGCCCTCGAGCATGCTCACGACCTGCTTCGCGGTGTCCTTGCTGACCACGCGCACGCCCTCGTCCTCCGGCGTCGGCGTATAGGTGCCGTCGGACGCGGTGACGCCCTCGATGACGTGGGCGGGCAGGCGGACCCCGCCGTTGGCGAGCGTCGCGTAGACCTGTGCTGACTGGAGCATGGTGCCCGCGAACCCCTGGCCGAACATCGTCGTGTAGCGCTGGGCGCCGTCCCAGGCCCCCGGCTCATCGAGGAGCCCCGCGCTCTCACCGGGGAAGCGCAGCGCCGTCTTCTCCCCGAAGCCGAAGCGGCGCAGGTAGTCGTAGCGGACGTCGTCGTCGAGGCGGTCGCCGACCATGACGGTGCCGGTGTTGGAGGACTCCCCCAGCACCCCCGCGAAGGTGAGCCGCTCGTCGGCGTGGGAGTGGCTGTCCTTGAAGGACTGCCCGTTGGGCACGGTGATGCGGTCGGGGACGGTGAACTTCTCGCGCGGCGTGGTCTTCCCCTCCTCCAGCGCCGCGGCGGCCGTGACGACCTTCGCGGTGGAGCCGGGCTCGAAGACCTCCTGCAGGGAGCGGTTGCCCCAGCTGCCCTCGTCCGAGGCGCCGGGGTCGTTCGGGTCGACGGTGCCGGAGTCCGCGAGGGCGAGGACCTCGAAGGTCTTCGGGTCCATGACGGTGACCGCGCCCCACCTCGCACCGAGCTCGCTGACCTGGGCGTCGATGGCCTGCTGGGCGTACCACTGCAGGTCGCGGTCGATGGTCAGGCGGACGTCGGAGCCGTCGACGGGCGCCGTGCGGGTCGCGCTCGCCATGGGGATGCGCTGGCCGCCGAGCCCGCGCTCGAAGCTGTTCGAGCCCGGGGTGCCGTGCAGGCGGTCGTCGGCGCTCATCTCCAGTCCGGAGCGGGGCTCGCCGTCGGTGCCGACCCAGCCGATGATGTTGCCGGCGACCGATCCGGCCGGGTAGGAGCGCTGGGGGTTGCGCTCGCTGTACAGGCCCGGGATGCCGAGGTCGTCGACGGCGCGCCACTGGGCGGACGTCACCGCCTTGGCCACCAGGGCCCAGCGCGCGCTGCCCGTCAGGGGCTCGATGATGCTGGCCTCGTCGACGCCGAGCAGCGGGGCGATCTGCGCCGCGGCGTCCTTCGGGCCGCGGGCCACGTCCTTCCCGTCGACCTCCTGCTCCCACCCGGCGACGAGCGTCTGGTCCACCACGACGTCGCGGCGCTCGACGGAGGCCGCGAGCACGCTGCCGTCGCGGGCAGTGATCTCCCCGCGGGTGGCCGGCAGCGTGGTGGTGGACGTCCTCGAGTCGACGGCCTTGGCGGCGACCTCCGAGGCGTCGGCCCCCTGGACGATCACGAGGCGGCCGGCGAAGAGCACGAGGACCAGCACCAGGACGACCACCAGGGCGCGCGAGCGCCGGTCGGGGTCGCCGGGCCGCGGGCCGCGGGGGCCGCGCGCACCGGGTCGGGGCGGGGAGGTCGACCCGCTGCGGGCGGACGGTGTCGACCTCGGCGCCGCGGCGCCCGGCGGGCGGGCGGGGCGGGTGCGGGCGGGAGCGGTCGTGGAGCTCACGGGGCATCACCTGTGGTCGTCGGCGGAGCATCGGTCTCCGGGGCGCCGGTCTCCTGCCCCTCGTCCTCCTCAGGGGGCGGCAGCTGCGCGGGGCTGGTGTCGCCCATCAGAGCGCCGTCCCGCAGGGAGACGAAGGCCCGGTTCGCGGGGACCATGCCGAGGGACGCCGCCCGGGCCTCCAGCGAGCTGGGGGCCTGGCGCGTCTCGAGCTCCTCGCGCAGCGCCTGCTGCTGCTCGGTGAGCAGCCCCAGCCGCTGGGTCAGGTCGTCCTGGGCGTAGGAGGAGCGCGCCACCGCGATGTTGAGGGCGAGGAGGGCCGCCATCGTCGCCGCGATGACCATCGCGCACACGAGGGCGAAGGAGACGCGACCGCGCAGGGGCGGGGGCGCGGTGGAGGCCAGGCGCCTCGTGGGGCTCTTCACGAGGCCTCCCGCGCCCGCTGCGCGCCGCGCAGCCGCACCGGGGCGGCGCGGGGGTTGTCGGCGACCTCGGCGGGGGTGACCAGCTCGGCGCCGCGGGTGAGCAGGGTGAGCTCCGGCTCGTGCCCGGGAAGCTCGACGGGGAGCTCCAGCGGCGACGTCGAGGCGGCGCCGGCGGCGAACGCGGTCTTCACGAGCCGGTCCTCGAGGGACTGGTAGGACATCACGACGATCCGGCCGCCCACCGACAGCGATCCCAGCGCGGCGGGGAGCGCGTCCTCGAGGGAGTCCAGCTCGCCGTTCACCGCGATGCGCAGGGCCTGGAAGGTGCGCTTGGCGGGGTTGCCCCCGGTGCGGCGCGTGGCGGCCGGCACCGCGGCGCGCACCAGGTCCACGAGGCGGGCGCTGGTGGTGAACGGCTCGCGGGCGCGCTCGGCGACCACGGCGTCGGCGATGCGGGGGGCGAAGCGCTCCTCGCCGTAGGTGCGCAGCACCCGGATCAGCTCGCGGCGCGGGGCCGTGTTGAGGAGGTCCGCGGCGCGCTCGCCGGTGGAGGCGTCCATCCGCATGTCCAGGTCGGCGTCGCGGCTGTAGGAGAAGCCCCGGGAGACCTCGTCGAGCTGGAGGGAGGAGACGCCGAGGTCCATGAGGATCGCGGCGACCCGCGGACGTCCGCGCCGGGACGACTCCTGCACGGCGGGCACGGAGGCGATCACGTCGGCGATCTCGTCGTAGCGGGCGTGGACCAGCGTCGTGCGTTCCGCGTGGGGGGCGTGGCGGGCCGCGGCGGCGGCGA
>JBBSRD010000245.1:0-4844 GCA_038243415.1 Actinomycetales bacterium
ACGACCGCGGTGCCCCGGCCCTCGCGCCCGCGGGCGTGTTCGGCGGGCCCCGCCCGGGCGCCGGCGCCGGCGCCGGCGCCGAGCCGGGTGCGCAGGTCGGAGGACAGGTGGGAGGCCGCCGCCCGCATCCAGAACACCATCCACGTCACCAGGCCCACGGCCAGGATCGAGAGGCCGCCGCCGAAGGCCTCCTGCGCCTCGAACGTCAGGGTGCGCGGGCCGAAGGTCAGGGCGGCGCCGATCCCGATGGACAGGACCACCGCGCTGGCCACACCGAGCGCGACCGCGCCGAGGCGGTCGCGGGCACCGGTCTTGACGAGGAGGGCGATGAGCAGGGTGACCACGAGCGTGGCCTCCAGGCCCTCGCGGAGCCCGATGAGAAAGTTGGGGAGCACAGCACCTCCGTTTACGCGCACCGGATGTGCGTACCAAGGGGAGGCTAACCTCTTCTTGCCGGCGGTGTCGAGGGTGCCCGCTCGCGAGCCTGGCCGCGGGCCCGTGGCCGGGCTGTCCTCTCACCAGGCACGCTGAGGCTGATGGTCTGCGAGACCGTGCGCCGTAGTGGTGGCGCTCTGGCTCAGCCGTGCCCGGTGTGCTGGGGCAGCCCAGCCAGGCGGCACAGGGCGGCGAAGCCTTCCTCGGTGCCGGGCCAGTGGCCGTGCAGCGCGTCGAGGCCGGCGCTGCGGGCGATCGCGCGCAGCGTCCAGATGACGACGATGGCGTCGTCGGCGTAGCCGATGACGGGGATGAAGTCGGGGATCAGGTCGATGGGTGAGGCGAGGTAGACCAGCAGCAGCGCCAGGCGCACGCGGATCCCGGCGGGCTGGGTGGTGTCTGCGGCCAGTCGGCGCAGCAGGCGCAGCAGGTCCGGGAGCAGGCGCAGCGACTCCTTCAGCGCGCTGCCCTGGGGCCGGACGAGCAGCAGGGCGACGATGAGCACCAGCCAGGTGGCCGCCAGGGCGATGGCCACCCCGATCACGACGTCGAGCCATCCGTGCCCGGTCACGCCTGGCCGCCGACCATGCGCAGCGGCCGGGGATGGCCAGCAGCCGGCGCGCAGGTCGTGGCGTCGGCGGCGGTATCAGCGGCGAGGGCGGCCGCCTCGAAGGCGGCCAGCGCCTTCCGGCACTGCTGGACCACCTGGTGGGCTGCGGGCGCGCCAGCGGCGCCGAAGTAGTCGCGCGCCGTGATGGCGGCCAGCCACTTCTCGAAGCGCTCGAGGTCGGCCTCGGACTCCTCGACCTCGGTGTAGGTCGCCCGTCCCCGGGTGGTCTCTGCGGCGAGCTCGGCCAGCAGCGCGGGAGCGCGCTCCATCACCTCGGCGTACTCGGTGTCTCGATCGCGGCGCTGCTCCGCGACCAGGGCGTGGTGCTCGCCGGCCTCGACGCGCACCCCGATCTGGCGCACCAGCCCGCCCTGGCTGCGCACCCGGGCCAGGACCGGTGCCAGGGACTCGCGCACGGCAGGGCGCTCGGGCAGCAGGCACACCGACTGGTGGAGGTAGACCGCCCCCAGGCGGCGCAGCGCACGCCAGACGAAGACCCGCAGCGAGGCGTCCTTCCCGGTACTCACGCTCAGCAGCACCCATGCGCCACCCGGGGTGCCCGCCTCCGCATCCATGCAACGAACGTAACATCTGCTGCTACGTCCGTAACGGCGAGCGGTGGCGGTGATCGAGGGGGTGCGGGTGGGCGGGGTCGTGGAGTTCGTCGAGGTCGTGCCGCTGATGTTCCTCGTCGTGACCGCGATGCTCGTCGTCCTGACCCGCCTGGAGCAGGGACTGGGCCGCGACCGGGCACACCCGAGGATTCGTGCGGCCCCGGACCGAGTCGCACGCCGCGGGCGACGCCCTCGCCCGCGCCCGCGCGCGGACCTGCACCCGGGCCGGTCGCTGCAGCCTGTCGCGCCGAGCCCGCCCTGTGACGAGCCCGCCGGAAAGCTGCTCTAGCATCGTCATATGACGATGACAACGCACGTGGACGTCGCTGTCTCAGGTGAGGTGGTCGACGCCGAGGTCGCGGCGTGCCTCTTCCGCGGCCTGGGTGACGTCTCGCGCCTGGCGATCTTGCGTCACCTCGCGCTCGGTGAGCACCGGGTGGTGGACCTCGTCGAGCACCTCGGGCTGGCGCAGTCCACGGTCTCGGCGCACCTGGCGTGCCTGCGCGGGTGCGGGCTGGTGGTCTCGCGCCCCGTGGGGCGGGCCTCGATGCATTCTCTGGCCCACCCGCAGATCCTGGATCTGCTGGCCGCCGCCGAACGCGTGCTGGCCGCCACCGGCTCCCAGGTGGCTCTGTGCCCGACCTGCGGCGAGCAGGCCCCGCGGTGAGCGCCGCGACGAGCCAGACCCGCACCCAGAGCCTGAGCGACGAGCGTCGGGCGCGCCTGGGTCGGCGCGCCCAGCTGCTCGCCGGGGCCAGCGTGGCCTACAACGTGATCGAGGCGATCGTGGCGATCAGCGCCGGGTCGGTCGCCGGGTCCGTGGCGCTGATCGGTTTCGGCCTGGACTCCCTCGTCGAGGTCGCCTCCGGGTTGGTGATCCTCTGGCAGTTCCGCCACGCGATCCCGCAGACCCGCGAGCGGGCCGCGCAGCGGGCGATCGCGGTCTCGTTCTTCGCCCTGGCCGCCTACGTCGGCGTGGAGTCCGTGCGCGCCCTGGCCACCGGCGAGCAGCCCGCTACCTCCACCGTGGGGATCGTGATCGCGGCGCTCTCCCTGGTGATCATGCCGGTGCTCTCCTTGGCCCAACGACGGACCGGGCGTGAGCTCGGGTCGCGCTCGGTGCAGGCCGACGGGATGCAGACCCTGCTGTGCACCTACCTCTCCGCGGTGCTCCTGATCGGCCTGGTGCTCAACGCCACGGCCGGCTGGTGGTGGGCAGACTCGATCGCCGCGCTGGTCATCGCCGCCGTCGCGCTGCGCGAGGGCGTCCAGACCTGGCGCGGGGACGGCTGCTGCGCCCCCAGCCCGCCCCTCGCGGGTGGTCCCGGTGGAACGCAGGACGCTGAGCACGGGTGCGCGACCTCCTGCGGCGCGGACGGCCAGCAGTAGGTGTCCGGCTTCGCCCTGGTCCTGGCCCTGGCCGCGCTGCCGGCCGCGGGCAACTTCGCCGGCGGGCTCGCCGGGGACCTGCTCAAGGTCTCCGAACGCACGCTGAGCCTGGCCCTGCACCTCGCGGCCGGGATCGTGCTGGCCGTCGTCGGCCTCGAGCTCGTCCCCCGGGGCCTGGCGTCCTCCACCCCGTGGGTGCCGATCGCCGCCTTCGCCGCCGGCGGGCTGGCGTTCGTGGGCATCGAGCGCGCCGTCGACGCCCTGCGCGCCCGCATCGGCGCCGGGGAAGAGTCGACCGGACCGCTGGCCATCTTCACCGGGGTCGCCCTGGACCTGTTCAGCGACGGGGTGATGATCGGCACCGCCACCGTCATCGACCCCGCGCTGGGACTGCTGCTGGCCATCGGCCAGGTCCCCGCCGACCTCCCCGAGGGCTTCGCCGCGGTCGCCACGCTGCGCCGCGCCGGCCTCGCCCGTCGCACCCGCCTGCTGATGGCCGCCAGCTTCACCCTCCCCGTGCTCGCCGGCGCCACCCTGGGGTGGTTCGCGCTGCGAGGCGCCCCGGAGCTGGCCACCGTCACGGTCCTCGCCCTGACCGGAGGGGTGCTGACCGCCGTGGTCATCGAAGAGATGATCGACGAGGCCCACGACGCGGACACCAGCCGTCTGGGCCCGCTCGCGCTGACCACCGGCTTCGCGATCTTCGCGGCCCTCTCGGTCTACCTCGGCCGGTGAGCACCGCCCCTGGCAGCGGTGCTCACACCCCGGCGAGCAGCAGGACGCCGGCGGCGACCAGGGCCACCTCGACGATGACGACGAACCACGCCTCCGCGATGCGCTCCGCGATCTTCTTGCCCACCCACGTGCCGGCGATGGTCGCCGGGGCCAGCGCCACCCCCAGGAGCAGCACCCGGGCGGGGAGCAGCGCCCCCGCCCCGTAGACGGCGGTCTTGGTCAGGTGCATCACCAGCGCCGAAGCGGCCTCGGTACCGATGTAGGCCCCGCGCGTGAGCCCCAGCGACAGGAAGAACGGCGCGGTCAGCGGCCCCACCGAGCCCACCAGTGCCGAGCCGGACCCCGACGCCGCGCCCTCCGCGATGAACGCCCGCGAGGTCGGCCGCCGCGCGGGCCGGCGCAACCGGCGCCAGACCGCCATCACCAGCAGGAGCGCCCCCAGCACCCGCGCCAGCGCCCCGGCGGGTACCGCGGTGAACACCAGCGCGCCCAGCGCCGCCAGCGGCACCGCGCCCAGCGCGAAGGCGCCCACCACGCGCCAGCGGACCGCACCGGCGTTCAGCGCCACGCGCGAGGTGTTGCTGACCAGCTGGGTCAACGGCAGCAACGGCACCGCCACCCGTACCCCGAACAGCGCCGTGAACACCGGCAGCGCGGCCACCGCGCCCCCGAACCCGGCCACCACCGCCACCACCGCGACAGCGACCACCACCGCCACGAGCACCGCGCCCGGCGAGGCGCTCAGCACGTCCACGTCACCACCGCCGCCCCAGCGGCGGCACGCGCAGCCTGCACCACCGGCTCGCCAGCTGCCACGAGGTCATCATCACCGAGCTTCAGCGGTGCCCCCGTGACGCGCGCAGACCCAGCAGCGGATCCACGCCGACCGGCGCCCGCCTCATGCTGGTATCTTCCCGCCTTGCGAAGGGGAGTAGCCCCCTCACCGGTGAGTCGACATGCTGGGACCGCCATCGGTCCCCGGTTCCCGGGCCCGCAACAGATCCGCCGGCCATCAGGGCGGTGGGGATGGTGCGGGTGGGCGAGACCTTGCCTCACCGAGC
>JBBSRD010000246.1:0-4806 GCA_038243415.1 Actinomycetales bacterium
GGAGCGGACCATCGCCTGCACCCCGGCGGACAGCGCGACCTCCTCGTGGGCGAAGGAGTGGTGCACCCGGTAGGCGATGGCCCGGTCGTTGTAGAGGGAGGCGAACACCTCGCGGATGGCCACCAGGACGGCGTCGATGCCGCGGATGTTGAGGAAGGTCTCCTGCTGGCCCGCGAACGAGGCGTCCGGGAGGTCCTCCGCGGTGGCCGAGGAGCGCACCGCGAAGGAGGCCTCGGCGTCGTCGCCGGCCAGCGCCGCGTAGGCCTCGCGGACGGCGGCGTCCAGGTCCGCCGGGAACGGCTGGGCGACCACGGACTCCCGGATCCGGGCCCCGACGCGCGCGAGCTCCACCACGTCGTCGGTGTCGAGGCCCTTCAGCTGCTCGTCGATCCGCTCCGCGAGGCCCGTGGCCCCGAGGAACCGGCGGTAGGCCGCCGCGGTGGTGGCGAACCCGTCGGGCACCGCGACCCCCGCCGCGGAGAGGTGGGCGATCATCTCCCCCAGGGAGGCGTTCTTGCCCCCCACCCGGTCCACGTCCTGCAGGCCGACGTCCTTCAGGGCCACCACCTCGTCGGCGGCGCTCACCGCTGCGTCCTCGCTCATGACGTGCTCCTCCTCGGATCGGTTCGGGCTGGTCGGGCTGATCGGGCTGCACGGAGCGGCCTGGGCCGGTCTGCTCAGGTGACGCCGGCCCGTCGCTGCCGCGCCAGGTGCTGCAGGATCACCGTCGACATCTCTTCCACGGAGCGCGCCGAGGAGTCCACGACGGGCAGCCCGTGGGCGTCGAA
The DNA here is from genome assembly GCA_038243415.1 of Actinomycetales bacterium. GTDB lineage: Bacteria > Actinomycetota > Actinomycetes > Actinomycetales > Quadrisphaeraceae > CADCUY01. The sequence goes on from JBBSRD010000246.1 coordinate 789, forward strand.
CATCGCCCGCGCCCGGCGCAGCTCGCGGGCGCACGTCTCCAACGAGGAGTACGTCGAGCCCGGCCGCCGCTGCTGGCGCACCTCGGAGAGCCGGCGCGGCGTGGTGACGATGCCGAAGCAGCGCTCGCGCAGGTCCCGCACGGGGCGCGGCAGCTCGTCGGTCTCCAGGTCCTCGTCGACCAGCGGGTAGTTCGCCACGAGGAGCCCGTGCTGCAGCGCCAGGTACATCGTGGTGGGGGTCTTGCCGCACCGCGACGGCGCGAGCAGCACCAGGTCGGCCTTGTCGAGGGCGCGCAGGCTCTGCCCGTCGTCGTGCTCGAGGGCGAACTCGACGGCCGCCATCCGGGCGTTGTAGCGCTCGGCGTCGCCCATCCCGTGGAGGCGGGCGGCCACCCGCAGCCCCGAGCGGCCGAGGACCGCCTCTGCGGCGCGCAGGTGGGTGTCGAAGAAGTCGATGAGGGGCGCACGCGAGCGGTGCAGCTCGTCGCGGATCTCCGTGACGGCGGTGGTGGTGAACACCAGGGGGGTGACCCCCGCGTCCATCGCGGCGTCCAGGCGCTCGACGACCTTGCGCGCCTCGTCCACCGTGGTGATGAAGGGGATCAACGTCCGCTCGAACGCGACCTCGGGGAACTGCAGCAGGATCGCGTTGCCCATCGTCTCCGCGCTGATGCCCGTGCTGTCGGAGAGGAAGAAGACCTCGACGGGGGCGGGAGCGTGGTCGGGGACGGGTGCGGGCGCGTCCGAAGAACGATCCACCGTCGCCTCCTTCACGGTCGTCGGTGACCCTGGGGTCCATCACCCTAGGCGGTCATGGTCAGCCCCCGCCGACACCCCGTCGAGCCGGTCACCGAGGCCGTCACCGTCCGCGGTGGGAGGATCGTGCCATGCCGAGCTCCCTGCGCATCACGGCCGCCACGTCGGACCCCGCGCTGCTCGACCTCGAGGACCTCCCGTGGGACACGAACCTGGAGGACTGGCCCGACGACGTCCTCGCGGCGCTGCCCCGAGGCATCTCGCGGCACGTCGTCCGCTTCGTCCACCACGCGGGCGCCGTCATCGCGGTCAAGGAGACCCGCGAGACCTTCGCGGTGCGCGAGTACGGGATGCTCAGGATGCTCCGGCGCCTGGGCGTGCCCTGCGTGAGGCCCTACGCGATCGTCTCCGGGCGGATCACCCCCGACGGCGAGGAGCTCGAGCCCGCGCTGGTCACGCAGCACCTGAAGTACTCCCTGCCCTACCGCGCGCTGTTCAGCCAGGCGCTGCGCCCCGACACCGCCACGCGTCTGGTCGACGCCCTGGCCGTGCTGCTGGTCCGCCTGCACCTCCTGGGGTTCTACTGGGGCGACGTGTCGCTCTCCAACACCCTCTTCCGGCGCGACGCCGGGGAGTTCGCGGCCTACCTCGTCGACGCCGAGACCGGGGAGCTGCACCAGACGCTGTCCCGCGGGCAGCGGGAGTACGACCTGGACCTCGCCTTCACCAACATCGCCGGCGAGCTCATGGACCTCGCCAGCGGGGACCTCCTCGACGACGTCGTGGACCCCATCGACACCGCCCGGTACATCATCGACCGCTACCGCTCCCTGTGGGCCCAGCTGACCGAGGCGGAGTCCTTCGACCGCGGGGAGCGCTGGCGGGTGGCGGCCCGCATCGAGCGGCTGAACGCGCTCGGCTTCGACGTCGGGGAGCTCGCCATCGTCACGGACGTGGGCGGCGCCGAGGTGCAGATCCAGCCGAAGGTGGTCGACGCCGGACACCACTCGCGGCGGCTGCTGCGCCTCACCGGCCTCGACGTCCAGGAGAACCAGGCGCGTCGCCTGCTCAACGACCTCGACGGGTACCGCGCGGCCACCGACCGCCAGGGAGAGGACTCCGAGGAGCTCGTCGCCCACGAGTGGCTGACCAACGTCTTCGAGCAGGTGCTGCGCGCGGTGCCGCGCGACCTCGGGCGCAAGCTGCAGCCCGCCGAGCTCTTCCACGAGGTGCTGGAGCACCGGTGGTACCGCAGCGAGCAGTGCGGGCGCGACATCACCATGCCCGAGGCCGTGACGATGTACGTCGAGCAGGTGCTGCCGAACCGGCGCGACGAGGCGGCGCTGATCGGCGTGCTCCCAGGGGTCGACGACACCGGGGCGATGGGCACCGTCAGCCCCGACTGACCCCCGGCGCTGCTACAGCCGGGAGGTCGAGCCCGACGCGGCGCGGGCCCTGGCCACGGAGTGCAGCGCGATCCCGGCAGCCACCGAGGCGTTGAGGGACTCCACCGAGGAGGCCATCGGGATGGAGACCACGAGGTCGCACGTGGAGCGCACCAGGCGCGAGAGCCCGGAGCCCTCGGAGCCGACGACGAGCACCAGGGGCCCGTCGAGCACCGCCATCGCCGAGTCGTCGTCGATGGAGGCGTCGGCCTCGCCGTCCAGGCCGACCACGAAGCAGCCGGCCTCCTTGGCCTCGCCGAGGGCGCGGGTGAGGTTGACGGCCATGGCCACGGGGACCCGTGCCGCGGCGCCGGCGCTGACCTTCCACGCCGACGCGGTCATCGTCGCCGAGCGGCGCTCGGGCACGAGCACGCCGTGGGCCCCGAAGGCCGCGGCCGAGCGGACGACGGCGCCGAGGTTGCGGGGGTCGGTCACGGAGTCGAGCGCGACCACCAGCGGGGCGTCCCCGGCGTCGGCCGCGGCCTCGAGGACGTCGGACAGGTCGGCGTGCTCGTAGGGCGGGACCCGCAGCGCGACGCCTTGGTGCACGGCGTCGCCCGCGAGGCGGTCGAGCTCGCTGCGGGTGGTCTCCAGGACGGGGAGGCCGCGGGCGGAGGCCAGCGAGATCGCCTCGCGGACCCGGTCGTCGCGGCCGCCCTCGAGGCGGTCGGCGAGGTGCAGCGAGGACGCGGGGATGCCGGCGCGCAGCGCCTCGACCACGGAGTTGCGCCCCGCGACCACCTCGGAGCCACCGGGACCGCCACCGGCGCCGCGGGCCGGGCCACGCGACGGGGCACGGGAGGGTCCGCTTTGGCGGGGCCCGCCGCGGGAGCTGTCGCCGAGCTTCTCGGCGCGGGCGGCCCGCTTGGCGGCGGGGTGCTTGGGGCGCTCCTCGGCCTTGGGCGTGGGGCCGCGGCCCTCGAGCCCGCGACGGCCCTTGCCGCCGGTGCCGACCGCGGCGCCCTTCTTGGATCCGGGCTTGCGGACGGCGCCTCGGCGCTGGCTGTTACCGGGCACGGTGGCTCCTGGGGCTGTTCATCGTCGGTCGGGTGAGGTGGCGGAAGAAGGCTCGGGCGGGGAGGCCAGCGACCACGTCGCGCCCGCCGGGGTGTCGGCGACGGCGACGCCGGCGGCCGTGAGGGCGTCGCGGATCGCGTCCGAGGCGGCGAAGTCCCTGGAGTCCCTGGCTGCGGCGCGGGCCTGGAGGCGATCCTGCACGAGGGCGTCCAGGGCGCGGTCCACGGGCGACGCGCCGCCGGCCGGCGCGCTGGACCACCGGGCGTCGCGCGGGTCGACGCCGAGGACGGCGAGCATCGCGGTCACCGCACGGAGCGGTCCGGCGGCGTCGGCGGCGGCGTCGAGCGCGGTGTTGCCCTCGCGGACGGCGGCGAACAGCGCCGCGAGCGCCGCGGGGACGTTGAGGTCGTCGTCCATGGCGGCCACGAAGGCTTCGGGCAGGGCGGCGCGGAGCGCACCGTCGGACGGACCGGCAGAAGCGGCGGCGGCGCGGGAGAGGAACCCCTCGATGCGCGCGAGCGCGCCCTCCGCGTCGGCGAGGGTCTGCGGTCCGTACTCGATGACCGAGCGGTACTGGGCCGCGGCCAGGGCGTAGCGCAGCACGAGCGGGGTGGTGGTCTCCAGGACGGCGTCCACGACGAGGGAGTTGCCGAGCGACTTGCTCATCTTCTCCCCGCCGACGCGCACCAGGCCGTTGTGCAACCAGAACGCGGCGAAGTCGTCGCCGGCGGCGCGGGACTGCGCCTGCTCGTTCTCGTGGTGGGGGAAGCGCAGGTCCAGGCCGCCGCCGTGGACGTCGA
>JBBSRD010000247.1:0-4790 GCA_038243415.1 Actinomycetales bacterium
CCATCCTCACCGGTGGCCAGGTCATCTCCGAGGAGGTCGGCCTCAAGCTCGACACCGCTGACCTCGAGCTGCTCGGCCGGGCCCGTCGCGTGACCGTCACCAAGGACGAGACCACCATCGTCGAGGGCGCCGGCGACGCCGAGTCCATCGCCGGTCGCGTGGGCCAGATCCGCTCCGAGATCGAGCGGTCCGACTCCGACTACGACCGCGAGAAGCTCCAGGAGCGTCTCGCGAAGCTGGCCGGCGGCGTGGCCGTCATCAAGGCCGGCGCGGCCCCCGAGGTGGAGCTCAAGGAGCGCAAGCACCGCATCGAGGACGCGGTGCGCAACGCCAAGGCCGCCGTGGAGGAGGGCATCGTCGCCGGAGGCGGCGTGGCGCTCATCCAGGCTGGCAACACCGTGCTCGACGGGTTGGACCTGTCCGGCGACGAGGCGACCGGGGTGAACATCGTCAAGGTGGCCATCCAGGCGCCGCTCAAGCAGATCGCCATCAACGCCGGGCTCGAGGGCGGGGTCGTGGCCGAGAAGGTCCGCACCCTCGACGTCGGCCACGGGCTCGACGCCGCGACCGGCGAGTACGTCGACCTGGTCGCCAACGGCATCATCGACCCGGCCAAGGTCACGCGCTCGGCGCTGCAGAACGCAGCCTCCATCGCGGGCCTGTTCCTCACCACCGAGGCCGTCGTGGCCGACAAGCCGGAGAAGGCAGGCGCCGGGGCCGGCGCTGGCGGCGACGGTGGCATGGGCGGCATGGACTTCTGATCCGCTAGCACCACCAGCACCTCTCACGAGGGCGGCGTCCCCCTCCCCGGGGGCGCCGCCCTCGTGGCGTCGCGGGCTCTCCCGCACCGTGGTGGCCTCGTGCGCGATCGGAGGCCCCGGAGCAGCAGGGGGTGACCACCGTGCGGGGAGAAGGTGGGGGAGTGCGGTGGCGGCACGGGGCTCGTAGCCTGGACCGCGTGGCGGTGCTGGTGGACGAGGCCCGGTGGCCCGCGCACGGGCGGCTGTGGGCGCACCTGGTGAGCGACGAGTCCTACGCCGAGCTCCACGCCTTCGCCGCAGCGGCTGGCCTGCCCCCTCGCGGCTTCGACCACGACCACTACGACGTGCCGGCCGAGCGCGTCGACGCCCTCGTCGGGGCCGGAGCGGTCCGCACCGGCTCGCGCGAGCTCCTCCGGCGCCTCGTCGCTGCCGGCCTGCGCGTCAGCGCCCGCGAGCGCGCAGGGCTCCCCGGCCATCCGGCGCCCCCGGGCGTCGTGGGCCTCGTGCTCGCCGCCGGCGCCGGCACCCGCTCCGGCGGGCCGGGAGCGCTGGCCCTCGCTGAGGACGGCTCCCCGCGGCTGCACGGCTGCGTCACGGCGCTGCGCGCGAGCGGCTGCGACCAGGTGCTCGTGGTCCTCGGCGCGGGCGCCGACCGCGCGCGGCACCTCGTGCCCGCCGGGGCCCTGGCGGTGGTCGCGGACCGCTGGCGCGAGGGGATGAGCGCCTCGCTGCGCGCCGGCCTGGAGGCGGCAGCCCGCCTGGGGCAGGCCCCCGCGGCTGCCCTCGTCGTCCTCATCGCTGATCCTGAGGCGGGTGCGGTGCGGCTCGCGCGCTTCACCGCACTCGTCGACGGCGGACCGGGACGCACGGGGGTCGACGTGCTCGCGCGCGCCACCGTGGGCGGCAGCCCGTCCCACCCCGTCCTGGTCGGGCGCGCCCGCTGGGCGGCTGCGGCGGCGTCCGCCTCGGGCGAGCGGGCGGCCGGCCGGTACCTCGAGGCAGCCGGCGCGACCCTCGTCCCGATGGACGACGACCTATCCTGACCCGGTGACCTCGAGCGCGACGACCCCCCGTGCGGCGACCGACGTCCCTGCGCAGCCCGACGTCCCTGCGCAGCCCGACGTCCCTGCGCGCCTCGACGCCCCGGCCCGACGGGTCGCGATCGCCGCCGTGAGCACGGAGGCCTTGGACGCCGTGGCGCACGTCGACGCGGTGGGCGGCCCCGCGGCCGGGGCGACGGTGACCTTCTCGGGCGTCGTCCGCGACCACGACGGCGGCCGCTCGGTCTCGCTGCTGCGCTACGTCGGCCACCCGAGCGCGACCGCGGTGGTGGAGCGGGTCGCCGCGGCGGTCGCGGCAGCCCACCCCGTGGACGCCGTGGCGGTCTCCCACCGGCTCGGCGACCTCGTGGTCGGCGACGTCGCGCTGGTGGTCGCGGTCTCGGCCGCCCACCGGCGTGAGGCCTTCCAGGCCGCTGAGGCCCTGGTCGAGGCCGTGAAGGCGGAGCTGCCCGTGTGGAAGCACCAGGTCTTCACCGACGGCACCGACGAGTGGGTGTCCTGCCCCTGAGCACGGTCACCACGGCGGGCGGCCCCCCGGCACGACGGGCGCCCTGGCCGTGATGGGGCCGACGCACGCCGCCTCGGGCCTGGCGGTCGGCGCGGCCGTCCTGCCGCTCGCGCCGGTGACCGGGATCGCCGGCCAGATCGCCTGGGTGGCGGCCTGGGGCGGCTTCGCCCTCCTGCCCGACCTCGACCAGGGTGGTCTGCACTGGCGCCGCGCCATGCCGCGCCTCACCGGCTCCACGGTGGCCCGCATGTGGGGCCCGGTGACCACCACGGCGGCCTCGGTGGTGGGCTTCCTGGCGCGCGGCCACCGCCAGGGCACCCACGACGTGATCCTCGCGCCCATCGTCTTCTCGCTGCTGGCCGTCGCCGCGAGCCTGAACCCCGTCGGCGCCGTGGTGGTGCTGGCGCTGGCCATCGGGCTCGCGCTGCAGGCCCTCCACGTGGTCGTCCCCCTCGCCCCGGTCGCCACCGTGATCGGGAACCTGGTCGTCTCCTTCGGTGGCGCGTGGTGGTTGACGCACAGCGGGGCGGCGGCCTACGGCTGGCTGCCGTGGGCGGTGGCGGGCGGCGTGCTGGTGCACATCGCCGGTGACGTGCTCACCGTGGGCGGCGTGCCCGTGCCGCTGAGCTGGATCGACGGTCGGTCCCGGCGCCTCTCGCTGCGCCTCTTCCGCACCGGCGCGCCGTTCGAGCGCTGGCTGGTGGGCGTGCTCAGCGCCGCGGCCCTCGTGCTCGTCGCGGTGCACACCGGCCTCGCTGAGCGATCCACGGCGCTGCTCGCCTCGCTCGTCTGAGCCCTCTGTCGCTCCGGGGCCCCGTCAGTGACGACGTGACGCAGTTCCTCTAGCACGGACTGACAGGTGTCTCTGGTTCCCCATCAGCCCGGCGTGTCATCTCCAGTCACACGAGTCACACGAGCCACTGTGACACCGGCAACAACAGTGACTTCGGAGGAGCACCCATGGACATCACCATCACGGCGACCGCAACGCTGGTCGAGCTGACCAGGAACGCCTCCCACCTGGCAGGAGGCCCTGTGGCCCGCGAGCTCTGGGCCGGCCTCGTGGCGACCCTCGCCGAGAACAGGGCCTCGACGCTCGCGGGGCTGCTGGCGACGTTCGCCTGGGGGTGCGTCGTGCTGACGCTCTTCGCCCTGACCGGCCGCGAGGGCGGCAACGGGGCCGGCGCCCGGGTCGGCGCCCCGGGCAGACCTTCGGGTGGCGCCGACGAGCAGGTGGCGGTGGCGCTGCCGCCGCGCCGCGTGCTCACGGCGAACACCGCCCCGGCGCCGGCACCCGTGCTCGTCGAGGTCGTCGCCGCCGCCCGGGCCGACGTCCCCGCCCTCGCCCGGGCCGACGTCCCCGTCCCCGCCCAGGCCGACGTCCCCGTCGAGGCCGCACCCTCCCGACAGGCGCCCTCACCCCTGCCGGTCCTCACCGGCGCCCGCTGCCGCCGCTGCACCCAGCCCCGCTGCTGGCCCAGCACCGGAGAACGCTCACCAGCCCGCACCCTCGGTGTCAGCGCGCCGCGCGGCTGCCGCGCACCGGTCGCGGCGACCGCCGGGGCACGGTGCCTGCCCGCGTCGCAGGGCCGCCCCTCGGCGTGCGGGGCCAGGGGCCCGTTCCGCGAACTCACCCCGGTGCGTCGCAGCGGCCCGCCGCGGGGCCGCGGACCGCGCCGCCACGTCGCCGCGCCGTGACGGCCCGCCCTCACCCGACCCGTTCGAGCACGACCCACGCACCGGCCCCCGGGCCCACCCCTCAGGAGAAGCCATGAGCCTCACCACCACGGCGATGCCGCTGCCGCCCCGCAGCGGCAGGATGACCCGCTGGGTCGACGTCGGCGGACGCTCATCCTCCGGCGAAGGGCGGCAGCACGTCGACGCCCACCTGGTCGTGCAGCACCACGGAGCCTGCAGCGCTGACCTCATCGACGAGGAGCGTGGCCACCGCCAGCACCCGCTCCAGCGGTGGGTGCAGCTGGACCATCCGCTCGCGCAGCGCCGTGACGTCGCAGCCGCCCGTGAGGACGACGTCCTCGTGGTCCACCCCGGCGGCAGCGGCGGCGCCGGCGAAGTAGCGCACGCGGACGGTGAGGTACCCGTCAGCGGGAGCGGCCTGGCCGTCGCCTCCCGGCTGCTCGGACTGCTGCTCGGGCTCCCCCGCAGGGGTGGTGGCAGTGGTGCTCGTCGTCATCGCTCATCCTCCGATGGCGCTCATGGGCCGGTCCGGGCGGTTGAAGGCGTCGAACCCGGCCCCGGCCAGGTCGTCGAGGCCGTGGCCGGCCCGCTTGCCCCACATCGCCGTGCGCCAGGCGTCGGCGAGCTCCTCGTCGGTAGCGCCCCCGCGGAGCAGCGCCCGCAGGTCGTGCCCCGACGTGGAGAAGAGGCAGTCGCGCACCTGGCCGTCGGCGGTCAGGCGCGTGGGGTCGCCCGCGGCGCCGAACAGGCGGGGCACCGAGC
>JBBSRD010000248.1:0-4785 GCA_038243415.1 Actinomycetales bacterium
GACGTGGACGACCTCACCGAGGCGCTCAACGCCCGCGGCTACCGCGCCGAGGCGCTGCACGGCGGCATGGGCCAGGAGCAGCGCGACAAGGTGATGGGTCGACTGCGCAGCCAGACCGCCGAGCTGCTCGTCGCCACCGACGTCGCCGCTCGCGGCCTCGACGTCGACCACCTCACCCACGTCGTCAACTACGACGTCCCCGCCGCCCCGGAGTCCTACGTCCACCGCATCGGGCGCGTCGGCCGTTCCGGTCGTGAGGGCGTGGCCCTGACCCTCGCCGACCCGCGCGAGCAGCGGATGCTCTCGACCATCGAGCGGGTGACCAAGCGGCGCATCGAGGTCCTCCCCGTGCCCGACGTCGCGGCGCTGCGCGCCTCCCGGCGTCAGCGTCTGAGCGAGGACGTCCTGCGGGAGCTGGCCGACGAGTCCGACGCCGAGGCGCTGGCCACCCTGGCGTCGCTGGTGCGCGAGCTCGCCGTGGGCGGTCGCGAGCCGCTCGACGTGGCCGCTGCCGCTCTGCGCCTGGTCCAGGTGGAGCGCTCCGAGACCGCCGACGAGCACGAGATCCCCCTGCCGGGGCCGCGCAAGGCCTCGAACCGCGACGACACCCGCGCGCCCCGCTCGGACCGGGGCCACGACAGCCACGACGGAGACAGCTCCGGCGGCGGGCAGCGCGGGAAGCGCGGGTCGCCTGCGGCAGAGGGCAAGACGCGCCTGTGGATCAGCGTCGGCGCCCAGCAGGGCGTGCGGGTCGGCGACATCGTCGGGGCCATCGCGAACGAGACGTCGCTCGTGGGCAAGCAGATCGGCCCGATCGACCTGGCGCCGCGCTTCACCCTCGTGGACGTGCCGGACGCCTCGGCGGACGAGGTCATCGACAAGCTCGCCTCCAGCTCGATCAAGGGCAGGCGTGCCAGCGTGCGGCGCGAGCGCTTCTGAGCCGCCTCGTCCGCGGCGGGCCTGCGGACGGGGCTGGCACGCTGGCCCGATGGTCCGCGCCTCCCGCCCCGCTCCCATCACCTCCCAGCGCGTCGTCGGCGCGCCCCCGGGCTCGTCCACGACCTGCTGACCGACGTCGGCGCGTGGGCGCTGTGGTCCCCTCACGTCGCCTCGGTGGCACCGGACCGCGGCCACGTGCAGGAAGGCTGGCGGGTTGCGGGTGCGGCCCTGGTTCGGTCCCGTGACGACCATGGAGGTCACCGAGGTGCTGCCCGGTCGCGGGATGCGCTGGCGCACCCGCGGCGCCGGCCACGAGCTCTCCTACGCCCAGGGCGTCGAAGCGTCGGGTGCCGGGGCGCTCGTGACGTTCACCGCGACCGTCACCGGGCCGCTCGGCGGCCTCGCCCAGCGGGTGGCGGCGCCGCTGTCCGCGCTGGGACAGCGGCGCCGCCTGGCACGCCTGGCGGCGACCGCGGAGTACCTGGCGCAGCGCTGAGTCAGGCGGACCCTGACGACGCCACGCCTCGCAGCAGCCGCAGGGCCACCGATAGCGGCGCGAGGTCGCTGCCCGGCTGGCCGTGGACCTCCGCAAGGATCCTGCGGACCCGTGCGAGCTGGGCCTCACGGGGGGACTCCCAGGCCGCGAGGCGCTCGGCCGGCGTCGCCGGTCCTGTGGCGGTCAGGACCGTGGAGGTCAGCGACGCCATCACCGCGTACACGTCCTCGCGCAGCGCTGTCCGCGCCAGGGCCTCCCAGCGGTCCTCCCGACCGAGGGCGCTGATGGCCAACAGCAGCACGTCGGCGCCGTAGCGGTCGAAGAGGGCGAAGTACAGCGGCGCGGCCTCCTCGGTGCTCACGTCCACCCCCGAGGCCGACCGGGTGATGTCGAGCAGCGCGAACTCCCACAGCAGGCCCACCGAGCGGTGAGCCATGGCGTCGGGGACCCCGGCGTCGGTGAGCACGCCGACCTCGCCCTGGAAGCGCACGCTGTCCTCACCGCCGAGGAGCTCCGCCACGTGGCCGGACCACCGCTGCACCACCGGGCGGAAACGCTCGGTCTCGGCCGCCACGTCGAAGCCGTCCGGCAGGTGCTGGACGAACCAGCGGCTCGCGCGGTCGATGAGGCGGCGCAGCTCGAGGCGCATGCCGGTGATGACGTCGGCGCTGACCGCGCCGTTGCCGTCCCCGGCCGCGAGGGCGTCGACGTCGGCGGCGTGGCCCGCGACGTCGAAGACCGCGCGGCACACCGCCCAGGCGCGCACGGCGTGCTCCTCGCTCGTGCCGGACTCGTCGACGAGCCGGTGGACGAAGGTGGAGCCCGCGCGGTTCACCACGTCGTTGACCAGGGAGTTCGTGATGATCTCCCGGCGCAGCGGGTGGCTGGCGAGGCGGTCCTCGTAGCGGTCGACGAGCGGCTCCGGGAAGTACCCGGCCAGGAGCGGGGCGAAGGCGGGGTCGTCGCCCACCGGGGTGCTCAGCAGCGAGGCCTTGAGCGTGTTCTTCGCGTACGCGGTGACCACGGCGAGCTCGGGGACGGTGAGGCCGCGCCCCTGTTCGCCGCGCTCGGCCAGCGCGGCGTCGCTCGGCAGCTCCTCGACCTCGCGGTCGAGGTCGCCGGCGGACTCCATGGCCGCGATCAGCCGCCGGTGCACGGGCAGCATCACCGGCGCCTGGGCGCCGGCGGTGCTGAGCAGGACGTTCTGGTCCTCGTTGTCGGCGAGCACGAGATCCGCGACCTCGTCGGTCATGGCGAACAGGAGCTCGTCGCGCTCGGGCACCGACAGCTCGCCGTCGGCGACCACGTCGGCCAGGAGCACCTTGATGTTGACCTCGTGGTCGGAGCAGTCCACGCCGGCGGAGTTGTCGATGGCGTCGGTGTTGATGATCACCCCCGCCAGCGCCGCCTCCACGCGTCCGCGCTGGGTGAACCCCAGGTTGCCGCCCTCTCCCACGACGGCGACGCGCAGCTGTCGACCGTCGATCCGGAGGGGGTCGTTGGCGCGGTCACCGACGTCGGCGTCCGTCTCGGTCGACCCCTTGACGTAGGTGCCGATGCCGCCGTTCCACAGCAGGTCCACGGGCGCGCAGAGGATCGCGCTGACGACCTCGGTGGGGGTGAGGGCCCCGGTGTCCTCGGGGAGCCCGAGCGCCGCGAGCGCGCGGGCGGGGAGCGTGATCGACTTCGCCGTCCGGGGCCACACCCCGCCGCCCTCGCTGAGGAGCGACGTGTCGTAGTCCCCCCAGGACGAGCGGGGGAGGTCGAAGAGCCGCTGCCGCTCGGTGAAGGAGGAGCTCGCGTCGGGGTCGGGGTCGATGAAGACGTGGCGGTGGTCGAACGCTCCCACGAGCCGGATGTGCTGCGAGAGGAGCATGCCGTTGCCGAACACGTCCCCGCTCATGTCCCCGACGCCGACCACGCGGAAGTCCTCGCTCTGGGTGTCGATGCCCAGGTCGCGGAAGTGGTGGCGCACGGAGGTCCACGCGCCGCGGGCGGTGATCGCCATGCCCTTGTGGTCGTAGCCGGCGCTGCCCCCGGAGGCGAAGGCGTCCCCGAGCCAGAAGCCGTGCTCGGCGGCGATCGCGTTGGCGGTGTCCGAGAACGAGGCGGTGCCCTTGTCCGCGGCGACGACCAGGTAGGGGTCGTCGCCGTCCCGGCGCACGACGCTGCGCGGCGGGACCACGCGGCGACCACCGGGGGCGTCCTCGTCCGGCACCAGGTCGTCCGTGACGTCCAGCAGGCCGTGGATGAAGATGCGGTAGGACGCGAGGCCCTCGGCCATCCACGCCTCGCGGTCCACCGCCGGGTCCGGCAGGGACTTGGCGACGAACCCGCCCTTGGCACCGGTGGGCACGATGACGGCGTTCTTCACCGTCTGGGCCTTGACCAGGCCGAGCACCTCGGTGCGGAAGTCCTCGCGCCGGTCGCTCCAGCGAAGGCCCCCGCGAGCGACGGCGCCGAAGCGCAGGTGGACGCCCTCGACCCGGGGGGAGTACACCCACACCTCCGCGGTGGGCCGCGGGGCGGGCAGCTCGGGGATGGCGCGCGGGTCCAGCTTGATGGCGACGTGCGCCCGGGGGAGCCCGTCGTCGCCGGTCTGGAAGGCGCTGGTGCGCAGCGTGGCGAGCAGCAGGTCCAGGAAGGAGCGGAGGATCCGGTCGTGGTCGAGGCTCACCACGTCGTCGAGGGCGGACCGGAGCGAGCCGACGATCTCGTCGCCGACCTCGTCGGGCGCGGCGTGCGCCTCGCCCTCCGTCTCGTCGCCGATCGGGGCGAAGCGCGCCTCGAAGATCTCCACGAGCTGCCGGGCGATGCCCGCGTTGGCGACGAGCGCGGCCACCAGGTACTCCTGGCTGAACGTCGACCGGGCCTGGCGCAGATAGCGCGAGTAGGCCCGCAGCACCACGACCTGGCGCCAGGTCAGCCCGGCCAGCAGCACCAGCTGGTCGAGCTCGTCGGACTCGGTCCTGCCGTCCCAGGCGGCGCGGAAGGTCTCGGTGAACAGCGTCTGGGACTCCTCGTCGGGGTCGCTGGGCAGGCGCAGGCCGAAGTCGTAGACGTAGCCGGTGCCACCGCCGCGGCGCTCCAGCCGGTAGGGGCGCTCGTCGACGACGTCGGCGCCGAGGTGGCGCAGCAGCGGGAGCACCGACGTCAGCGACAGCGGGCGCACGCGCACCAGCTTCAGGCGCCACTCCCCGTCCCCGGCGTCGCGGGGGCGGTAGAGGTGAGCGCTCAGCAGGCGGTGCGCACGCTGCTCGGGGTCCGCGCCGTCCGAGGCGTCAGGCCCGGCCGCCTCGGTGGTGGACCGGCTCTGCTCCCAGACCGCCTCGACGCGGCGGAGGTCCTCC
>JBBSRD010000249.1:0-4737 GCA_038243415.1 Actinomycetales bacterium
CCCGCCGCGGCCAGGTAGAGCAGCGCCGGCGAGCCGAGGCCGCCGGCGCCGACGACGAGCACCCGCGCGGCCTTGAGGCGGCGCTGGCCGCCCTCACCGATCTCCGGGACGAGGAGGTGGCGCGAGTAGCGCCGCACCTCCGCGGGGGTCAGCGCGGGACCGGGCTCGACCAGCGGGGCGGGGTCCGTCACGACGACCATCCTCCCCGGCCCGGAGGCGCCGCGTCGCCGCTCAGACCTTGCCGCGCAGGATCCGGTGGAAGTAGAGCTGCGGGAGGACGTAGCGGTCGAAGAGCCAGGTGACCCGGCGGGGCGTGAAGGGGTCGATCAGCGGTGCGCGGCGGGGCCGGGGCCCGCTGCGGTCGGCCTCGACGAGCATCAGCCTGCGGCGGCTCGTGGTCACGGGCATGACGGTGAGGCCGTCGTAGGCCTTGAGCTTCTTGCCCTCGGCCGCAGCAGGGATGTTGTGGGCGAGGACCTTCACCTGCTTGCGCAGCGCGCCCCCCGACGAGCGGGTCTCGATGCCCGCGGCGTCGCCGATGGCCCACACGTTCGCGTGCCGGCGTGAGCGCAGCGTCTCGGGGTCGATGTCGACGAGGCCGGCCGGGCTCCCGTCGTCCAGCCCGCTCCCGGTGACCCAGCGCGGGGCCCGGTAGTGGGGGACGACGTGGGCGTAGGAGAGGTCGTCGAGGTGGTGCTCGCCGGTCGGGGTGGTGACGTCGACCGCGCGGACCACCGGGTCGACCCGTGCGACGCGGGCCTCGCGCAGCACGTGGATCCCGTAGGAGGTGAAGACGGCGTCGATCGTCGAGTCCGCGCGGGCCACGCCCAGGGTCTGGGCGTCGGGCAGGACGAGCGTGACGTCGATGTCGTCCAGGACGCCGGTGCGGCGCCAGTGGTCGCACGCCATGAGCAGCGGCTTCAGCGCGGTCGGCCCGCAGGGCGCCGGCTCGGGGGGGACCGTGAAGACCACCGAGCCCTCACGCACGGCCTTCAGGCCCTGCCACACCAGCGGCGCGGAGCCCGGCACGTAGGTCGAGCCCGCCCAGCCGGCGGTGTACGCCTCCACCAGCCCCGGCGTGGCCTCCCAGTCCTCGAGCATCCCGGGGCACAGGACCAGGGTCGAGTACCCGATGGTCCGTCCTCGCTTCGTGGTGACCTCTGAGGTGGCTGGGTCCACGTGGTCCACGGCGTCGTTGATCCAGCGGCACCCGTCAGGGATGACGGAGGCCATCGGCCGCTCCAGGGAGGTGGAGGAGGCCTCGCCCGCCCCGACGTAGTTCAGGAGCGGCCGGTAGCGGTGCACCGGCGACGGCTCGACGAGAGCGACGTCGCGTGCCCCGTCCCGGATCAGCTTTGCGGCGAGGGAGATCCCCGCGTTCCCGCCTCCGACGACGAGCACCTCGGCGTGGTCGGTCTGACGGTTCGTCGCGATCCCTGGCACGGCGGCCTGCACGGTCTCAGTCACGGTCAACCCTCACCCGGGCGACGGGCACCCGCCAGTCGGCAGCACCGGACCGTGGTTCACGTCGTCAACAGCTCCTCGACGTCGCGCGCGCCGCGCAGCGAGGACCGCCCGGCCTCCCAGCAGCGGACCAGGTGCGCTCCCGCCGCCTCGTCGAGCGCGAGACCGGCCGCTGCCCCGAAGAGCACCTCCCCCGTGCGGTGAGGGTGCTGGCGGGCGAAGCCGCCGGCGAGGTCGTGGGCGGCGATCTGCTCGTGCACCGCGTCCGCCTCGACGTGCTCGTCGAAGAACCAGGTCGCGTCGCCGTCGTAGCCCAGGCGCCGCATCCCCTGCCCGTAGCGCCGGTTCGGCAGCGAGGACGTCATCTCGAAGGCGGCCAGGTGCCCGACGACCGCGCCCAGCAGGCGCCGGTTCAGCCCGAACATCGACATCGCGTTGGACCCGGCGAGGGTGACCGCGGGGACCTCGTCGACGTAGCAGCCGTACCCGTCGTCCAGGCCCAGCGCCCGCATGGTGCGGGCGAACAGGGCCGCGTGCATCCGCTCGGTGCGCCCGCCGCCGTACTCGTCCGCCTGGATCTCGACCATCGCGGCCTTCACGCTGCCGGCCAGGCGCGGGATCGCCCAGGTGTGGGGGTCGGCCTCCTTGAGGTGGTAGATCGAGCGGTGCACCATCAGCTCGCGGAACTGCGAGGTGCTGGCCCGCCGCGCCAGGAACTTCGAGAGCGACGGTCCGCTCTCCTCGGCGGTCATCGCGAACAGCGTCGCCGCCACCTCGTCCGGCCCGACGTCCTCGGGCACTTGAGCGAGTTCGCGCAGCGCGCCCTCGAGCACCGCCTCGAGGTGGGCCCTGGCGTGGAGGAGGCCCGGGTTCCACTCCAGGTGGTCACCCGCCCCGCCGAACCCTCGGTAGTGCAGCTCGTAGAGCATCCACAGCGCCAGCTGTGCGTCCTCGTCCTCGAGCACCGCGCCGGGAGCGGTCTCGACCTGGCCGCCGCGAAGGACCGTGCGAGCGACGTCGGCCGGGGAGGCCGCCCTCGCGCCGCCTGCCAGGAGGGAGACCAGCGCCTCGGTGAGCGGACCGCGCGGCGCCGGCAGCCCCGTCGCCGCCACCTCCGTCACGGCGACCGTCGTCGCGCTCATGCTCCGCTCCCCGCGCGGACCGTCCGGGGATCGCTCACCCTGGGGCGGTGAGCGATCCCGTCCCCGACCCCGACCCCCTCGAGCCCGTCGACACTCCCGGTGCGGTGACCATCACGGTCTGCCCGGACGGGCCGCTGCTCGTGAGAGGGCCGGTCGCCATCGTCGACACCGACGGCCAGCCCGTCCAGCGCTCCCGCGCCACCGTGGCTCTGTGCCGCTGCGGTCGTTCGTCCGTCGCACCCTGGTGCGACGGCAGCCACAAGGTGGGGCGCCCGGTGCGCGGCAACGCGCCATGAGTATTTCGAGAACACCATCGTCAACCTCCGGTCGGTCGTGCTTACCGGCTAAGTCTGCGCACGGATCCGCACCACGGCACGCTGACCGCCGACCACGGCGTTGATCGACGGGTCGATCCGTCCCGTTGGTCCTATCGTCGGGCCATGACGCAACCCCTGGTGAAGATCCTCGACCTGCCCGTGGCGTGGACGGGCCTGGACCCGGTGGCGGAGAAGATCGCGGCCTTCTGGAGGAAGGCGCTGCCCACCCCGGTCAAGGACGTGCTGCACGGCACCTTCCTGGGTCACTCCCTGCACTCGATCCTGGTCCAGGTGCCCGTCGGCACCTGGACCTCCTCGGTCGTGCTCGACACCATGGCCACCCTCCAGCAGGTGGCCGGTGGTGACGAGGACGCCCGTCGCGCCGTCGACCGGGCTTCCGCGGTGCTGGTGGCCACCGGCCTGGCCGGAGCGGTGCCCGCCGTGCTCGCCGGCTGGGCGGACTACACCGACGAGCACCCCGCCCAGCAGCGCGTCGCGCTCGTGCACGCCGCCTCCAACGTCGTCGGCATCGCGCTGTTCGCCGCTTCGCTGGTCCAGCGGGTCAGGACGCGCACCACCTCGGCGCGCGTGCTGGGCCTGGCGGGGATGTCGGCCAACGGACTGGGCGCAGCCCTCGGCGGGCACCTGAGCTACCGGTGGGCCTCCGGGGCCAACCACGCCGAGCACGTGCCGTTGACCACCCCGCGCGGCTGGTACCCCGTCGCCGAGCTCGCCGAGCTGGCCGAGGCCACGCCCCGTCAGGTGCACGTCGGCGACACCCCCGTGGTCCTGGTCCGAACCGGGGACGACGTGCGGGCGCTGGCCGACACCTGCAGCCACCTGGCCGCTCCGCTTTCCGATGGGAAGGTGGTTCGCGACAGGGGCCGGGACTGCATCGTCTGCCCCTTGCACGCGTCCACCTTCGACCTCGCCGACGGTGCGGTCGCCCACGGCCCGGCCGTCGCGCCGCAGCCCGTCTTCGACGTCCGCACGCGCGGGACCACCGTGCAGGTCAGGGTGCGCGAGCTCCCCGGCGTGCCCGCCGCCGACCCGGTGCCCGGTTCCGTGGTGGACGCCCCCTGACCACGGGGGTCTCATGGGCTCTCTGACGGGAACGAGGAGAGAGCGCTGAGACGTCCTTTCTCAAGGATGACGGCTCTCGACGTGCGATCACCCGTTCGGGCTACCCATACTGCGCAGAGCACCACCTATCGCCTGCCACAGAGGAGATCTCATGTTCGCCCACCTGCGTGAGCTGCAGTTCACCGCCAAGCCCGAGAAGCCCGACGCCCTGTACGCGATGAAGCTCCAGGAGCTCATCGGCGGCCAGTACGGCGAGATGACCGTGACCATGCAGTACCTCTTCCAGGGCTGGAACTGCCGGATGCCCGGCAAGTACAAAGACATGATCATGGACATCGCGACCGAGGAGATCGGCCACGTCGAGATGATCGCCACGATGGTCGCCCGACTGCTCGAGGGCGCACCGTCCGAGGTGACCGCCGCCGCGGTCGCCGCCGACCCGGCCGTCGCCGCGATCATCGGGGGGATGAACCCCCAGCACGCGATCGTCTCCGGCGGGGGCGCGATGCCCGCCAACAGCCAGGGCGTGCCGTGGCAGGGCGGCTACATCGTGGCCAGCGGCAACCTGCTCACCGACTTCCGTTCCAACGCCGCCGCCGAGGGCCAGGGACGCCTGCAGACCTCGCGGTTGTACGCGATGAGCGACGACCCCGGGGTGCGCTCGATGCTGTCGTTCAACCTCGCGCGCGACACCTGGCACCAGCAGCAGTGGCTGCTCGGCATCGAGCAGC
>JBBSRD010000250.1:0-4733 GCA_038243415.1 Actinomycetales bacterium
CCGTCGCGGCCCACCACCGAGCGGGTCGGGAGGTCCAGCTCGCGCCACCACGTCACGTCGGTGAGGTCGCCGAAGGTGCAGCACATCGCGATGCCCGCGCCCTTGTCGGCCTCCGCGAGAGGGTGGGCGAGCACCGGGACCTCGACGCCGAACAGCGGTGAGGTGACCGTGGTGCCGAAGAGGTCGGCGTAGCGCTCGTCGTCGGGGTGGGCGATCAGCGCCACCACGGAGACGAGCAGCTCGGGGCGGGTGGTCTCGATCTCCACGGGGGCGCCGTCGGGGCGCGCGAAGGCCACGCGGTGGTAGGCACCGGGGTAGTCCCTGGCCTCCAGCTCGGCCTGCGCCACCGCGGTCTGGACCGTCACGTCCCACAGGCCCGGCGCCTGGGCCTGGTAGGCCTCGCCGCGGGCGAGGTTGCGCAGGAACGCCCGCTGGGCCACGGCCCGGGAGTCGTCGCTGATCGTCGTGTACGTCCGTGACCAGTCCACCGAGAGGCCCACGCGGCGCCACAGGTCCTCGAAGACCTTCTCGTCGCGGCCCGTGAGCTCCTCGCAGAGCCGGATGAACGTGGGCCGGCTGACCGGCACCTGCTTCTTCGGGTCGGGCACCTCCGGCGGGGTGAACCCGCTCTCCTGCGCCAGGGTGGGGTCGCAGCGCACGCCGTAGTAGTTCTGCACCCGGCGCTCGGTCGGCAGGCCGTTGTCGTCCCAGCCCATCGGGTAGAACACCTCGCGCCCGCGCATGCGCTGGAAGCGGGCGACCACGTCGGTGTGGGTGTAGCTGAACACGTGCCCCACGTGCAGGGAGCCCGAGACCGTGGGCGGCGGGGTGTCGATGGAGTAGACGCGCTCGCGGGGAGCGCTGGCGTCGAAGGCGTAGGTGCCACGCTCGCTCCAGACCTCGCCCCAGCGGGCCTCCAGACCGTCGAGGCTGGGCTTGTCGGGGACGGCGCGGGCGCGCTGGTCGGGCATGGCTCCAGTGTCCCAGAGGCCCAGCCTGTCCCGGTGCCCCGCGGCGACGAACGACGATCATGAGCAGCCGAGCCCTGGCGCCGCGGGCCGCCCTCGATCAGGGCGAGAGCGACGACGCCGGCGAGGGTGACGACGCTGGCGGGCGACCGGCCAGACGTCTCGGCCGGGGAGCGCGCTGGTGGATCCGGGCCCGGGCCGCGCTGGCCGGCGTGCTCGCCGCGGCGCTCGCGCTCGACGTGGCCGAGCTGGTGGCGGCCTTCGTCGACCGCGCCGCGGCACCGGTGGTGGCCATCGGCTCGGCGTTCATCGACCGGGTGTCGCCGTGGCTCAAGGACTTCGCCGTCGCGACGTTCGGCACGAACGACAAGCTGGTGCTGCTCCTGTCCATGGGGGTGGTCATCGCGATCCTCGCCGCCCTGTGCGGCCTGCTGGCGCTGCGCGACCGTCGCCTCGGCGCCGCCGCCGTGGTCGCCCTCGGCGTCGTGGCCGCCGGGGCCGCGCTCATGCGAGCCTCCGTCGGTCTGCTCGCGGCGGTCCCCTCGGTGGTCGGCTTCGCCCTGGGCGTCGCGGCCCTCACCGTCCTGGTCGGGGCGCTCCGGGGCGGCGCGACACCCGCGAGGGACGAGAGCGCCACCGGTCGACGGTCCTTCCTCGTGCTCGCCTCCTCGACGGCCGTGGTCGCGGTGCTCGCCGGCGCCGGCGGGCGCCTGATCCGCGGCGCGACGCAGGCCGTCGGCTCAGCGCGCTCGGCCATCCGGCTCCCGAGGCCGTCGCGGGCCGCGAACGCGCTGCCCGCAGGCGCCGACGTGGGGGTCGACGGCGTGACGCCGTTCGTCACCGACAACGGTGACTTCTACCGCATCGACACGGCCCTGAGGGTGCCGCAGATCGATCCGTCGACCTGGAGCCTGCGGGTCCACGGGCTGGTGGACCGCGAGGTCGAGCTGTCCTAAGCCGACCTGCTCGACGCCGACCTGGTCGAGCGCTGGACGACCATGACGTGCGTCTCCACCGTGGTCGGCGGGGAGCTGGCCGGCACCGCCCGGTGGCTGGGCCTTCCGCTGGCCGCGGTCCTCGAGCGGGCCGGCGTGAGCGCCGGGGCGGACATGGTGCTCTCGACCAGCCAGGACGGGTTCAGCGCCTCCACCCCGCCGGAGGCGCTCCGCGACCCGGCGCGCGGGGCGCTGCTGGCGATCGGCATGAACGGCGAGCCGCTCCCGCTCGAGCACGGCTTCCCCGTCCGCATGGTCGTCCCCGGCCTCTACGGCTACGTCTCCGCGACGAAGTGGGTGGTCGACCTCGAGGTCACCCGCTTCGCCGACGCCACCGCGTACTGGACGGACCGCGGTTGGTCCCCGCGCGGGCCCATCAAGACCGCCTCGCGCATCGACGTGCCCGCCGGCTTCGCGGCGGTCGGGGCCGGCACCGTGGCGGTCGCCGGGGTGGCGTGGGCCCAGACCCGGGGCATCGCCGCCGTCGAGGTGCAGGTGGACGGGGGTGCTTGGGCACCCGCACGGTTCGCCGCCGTCCCCAGCGACGACACGTGGGTGCAGTGGAGCTGCCCGTGGGAGGCCGCCAGCGGCTCCCACGTGCTCCGGGTGCGCGCGGTCGACGGCGACGGGCAGACGCAGACCGGCGAGCGGGTCGGCACGGTGCCCGACGGCGCGACGGGCCACCACGCGATCAACGTCACGGTGTCCTGAGCGACGGCAGCGGTCACCTGCACCGGCCGACCGGACTGATCGCCCGGACCAGCGAGCCCATGGTCACAGAGCCGTCACGGATCCGTCCCCGGGAGGACCCGGGGCGAACCTCCCCCACAGCAAGCGCCCATGATCGACGGAAGGCACCGGCCATGAAGCGTCACCTGGTCCTCGGCTCCGTCCTCCTCTCCACCGCGCTCGTCACCGCAGGGTGCTCGTCGGGCGAGAGCGAGTCCGCCCCCGCCGAGAAGCCCTCGAGCTCCTCCACCTCAAAGAGCCCCTCGGAGACCACCACCGTGGAGCCCGCCGAGGCCACGCCGGCCTCCGGCCCGGTCGGTCCCGGCTGCGCCGACTACGCCGCCCAGGTCCCGGACGGCGCCGGCTCCGTCGGCGGCATGGCCCAGGACCCGGTCGCCGTCGCGGCGTCGAACGACCCGATCCTCACCCAGCTGACCGCCGCGGTCTCCGGCGGGCTGAACCCCGACGTCAACCTCGTCGACACGCTGAACGGCAGCGAGTTCACCGTCTTCGCCCCCGTGGACTCCGCCTTCGAGGCCCCGCCCCCGGAGACCGTCGAGGCCGTCAAGACCGACGCCGACCTCCTCACGAAGGTCCTCACCCACCACGTCGTCCCCGGGCAGATGAGCCCCGAGGACGTCGCCGGTCAAGAGCTGACCACGGTCGAGGGCCAGGACGTCACCGTCGCCGGCACCCCGGACAAGCTCACGGTCAACGGCGCCAACGTCATCTGCGGCGGCGTGCAGACCGCCAACGCCACCGTCTACCTCATCGACGGCGTCATGATGCCCCCGGCAGCCTGATCGCCGGTGGCGCGAGCCACCACCAGCACGAGCAAGGGCGCCCCCTCCAGACGGAGGGGGCGCCCTTCGGCGCGCGGCGACGCTCAGGCCGGAGAGAGCTCCAGGGCGTGGCGCACCAGCCGGACGAGGGTGTCCTTCGTGGCGTCCTTCAGTCGCGCGTCGACGTACATGAGGGGCACGTCCTCGCCGAGGCCGAGGGCGGCCGCCACGTCGTCGAGCTCGTGCTCGGCCACGCCGTCGAAGCAGTTGACGGCGACGACGAACGGCACGGCCCGCTGCTCGAAGTAGTCCACGGCCGCGAAGCAGTGCTCCAGGCGGGTGGTGTCCACCAGCACGACGGCGCCGATGGCACCCTGCACCAGGTCGTCCCACATGAACGAGAACCGCTCCTGACCGGGGGTGCCGAAGAGGTACAGCCACAGGTCCCCGGGCAGCGCGAGGCGCCCGAAGTCGAGGGCCACGGTGGTCGCGGTCTTCTCCGCGCTCACCCCGCCGGCGTCGTCGATGCCGTCGGAGTGCTCGGTCATCGCGGCCTCGGTGCGCAGCGGCTCGATGTCGGAGATCGAGCCGATCATCGTCGTCTTGCCCACCGCGAAGCCGCCGGCCACGACCACCTTGGCGACGACCGGCGCGCCCGTCGGAGCGGCCTGCGCCGGGCCGGGGGCAGGCGCGCGGGCCTCAGAGCGCTGCGATGCCATCGAGCACCCCCTGCATGACGGACCGCGGGACGACGCGGCGGCCGTCGGCGGCCACCGCCCGCTCTGGCGGGTGGAGGCGGACGAATCCCTGCCCGCACAGCTCGTCGAGGACCACCCGCACCACGGGCACGGGCAGGGCCACCATCGCCGAGAGCTCGGCGACGGTGAGGTAGCGGTCGCGGGTGAGGTCGACCATGGAACGCGCCTCCGGCGTCGCGGTGCGCGGCAGGGCGCGCACGCTCTCGACCGCGGAGCCGCCCGAGCGGACGAGGGTCTCGAGGGGGAGGTCCGCGCTCCCGGTGCTCGTGCGCCCCCGGGAGACGAGGTAGGGCCGCACGCTGGAGGCGACGGGCTCCCGGCTCGGCCCCGCCCTGCCGCTCATCGCGGGAGCCGGGCGCGGAGCTCGTCGATGAGCGCGGGGGTCAGCACCCGTTCGGCGCGCGAGGCGAGGAGGGTCATCTCGTAGCCGATGAGGCCAACGTCGCACGTGACCTCGGCGACCACCGCCAGGACCGAGCCGTCGGAGACGGCGGGGGTGAA
>JBBSRD010000251.1:0-4729 GCA_038243415.1 Actinomycetales bacterium
AGAAGGAGTACGTGCGCGTCTCGCCGAGCACGACGTAGTCGGGCGCGGTGTCGGTGAGCACGAACCCGGCCTCGTGCAGCGCGGTCGTCAGCCCCGCCTCCCCGATGACGAACGCCGTCCCGACGGGCCCCGCCGTGGACCCGGCCGTGACCTGGTCGGCGAGGAACTGGGCCGTGGCCGTCGCGGACGTCCAGATGTTGTCCTCCGGGACCGTCAGCCCGCTGCGGGCCAGGCGCGCGGAGAGGTCGCGGGGGGTGAAGATCGAGTTGTTCGTCAGCACGAGGTAGGGCCGGCCGAGCTCGCGCAGCCGGTCGAGGAACTCCGCGGCGCCGTCGATCGCGGTGCCCTCGCGGACCAGGACGCCGTCCATGTCGGTGAGCCAGGCCGAGCGGGAGCGGGAGGGCGTCATCGTTTCAGGGTAGGCGCGCGCGCGACCGCCTGCGGGACCACGACCCGGGTGCCAGGGGTCCGTCAGGGTGCTGCCCCAGCCCCGGTGCCACGATGGCCGGCATGGCGAGCGACCCCACCGACCCCGACGACCCGAGCGGCCCGCCCGAGCGCCCCGAGGTCGGCGTCGGACCGTGGGAGGGGGAGCGGCCCACCGGCGAGGACGCAGCCCGCTACGACCCTGAGCTGCTCGCCGGCGGTGACCGGCGCAACGTCCTCGACCGCTACCGCTACTGGAGCCTGGAGGCGGTGCGCGCCGACCTGGCCGCCCGCGCCCACCCGGTGCACGTGGCCGCCGAGAACCTCGGTCACGACCTCAACCTCGGCTCGCTGGTGCGGACGGCCAACGCGATGGGCGTGGCGGGGGTGCACGTGGTCGGTCGGCGCCGCTGGAACCGTCGCGGGGCCATGGTCACCGACCGGTACCTGCAGGTCCACCACCATCCCGACGCCGGCGCGCTGGCCGCGTGGGCAGGGGCGGCGGGACCCGGAGCAGGGCGGCTGCCGATCATCGGCCTGGACACCGGCTCCGGAGCGGTCCCGCTGGAGACCTACGACCTGCCGCGCGCCTGCGTCCTGCTCCTCGGCAGCGAGGGCGAGGGCCTCACCGATGCTGCGCGCGCCGGGTGCGACGCCGTCCTGGAGATCACCCAGTTCGGGTCGACCCGGTCCATCAACGTGGCCGCCGCGGGCGCCGTCGCGCTGCACGCGTGGGTGCGCCGGCACGCCTTCGGCCAGCGCCCCGCCTGATCGGCGCGACCGGCGCGACCGGCCATGGTGCCCAGTGGGATGATCGGTCGGATCAGGTGCAGTCCCCCGTCCGCCCCAGGAGGAGTCCCATGCCCATCGCCACGCCCGCCGCCTACGCCGAGATGCTCGACCGCGCCAAGGCCGGCAGCTTCGCCTACCCGGCGATCAACATCACGAGCAGCCAGACGGTCACGGCTGCGATCCAGGGCTTCGCCGAGGCCGAGAGCGACGGCATCATCCAGGTCTCGACCGGCGGCGCCGAGTACGCCTCCGGCTCGACGATCAAGGACATGGTCGTCGGCGCCACCGCCCTCGCGGAGTACGCCCACACCGTCGCGGCGAAGTACGACGTGACGATCGGCCTGCACACCGACCACTGCCCCGAGAACAAGCTCGACGGATTCGTCCGTCCGCTCGTCGCGATCTCCCGCGAGCGCGTGCTCGCCGGCCGCGACCCGCTGTTCAACTCCCACATGTGGGACGGCTCGGCCGTGCCGCTGGAGGAGAACCTCGTCATCGCCGAGGAGCTGCTCGAGCAGTGCGCGGCGGCCAAGACCGTCCTCGAGATCGAGGTGGGCGTCGTCGGCGGAGAGGAGGACGGCGTCGAGAACGAGGTCAACGACAAGCTGTACTCCACCCCCGAGGACGCGCTCGCGACCGCGAAGGCGCTGGGGACGGGCGAGAAGGGCTACTACCTGCTCGCGCTGACCTTCGGCAACGTCCACGGGGTCTACAAGCCGGGCAACGTCAAGCTCCGCCCCGAGGTCCTGAAGAACGCCCAGGACGCGGTGGCGAAGGAGACCGGCAAGGACAAGCCGTTCGCGCTGGTCTTCCACGGAGGTTCCGGCTCGACCGAGCAGGAGATCTCCGACGCGGTGGACTACGGCGTGGTGAAGATGAACGTCGACACCGACACGCAGTACGCCTTCACCCGCCCCGTGGCCGACTTCATGCTGAAGAACTACGCGGGCGTGCTCAAGGTGGACGGCGACGTGGGGAACAAGAAGCAGTACGACCCCCGCGCCTGGGGCAAGGTCGCCGAGGCCGGCCTGGCCTCGCGCGTGGTCGAGGCCTGCCAGAACCTGCGCTCGGCGGGCACCCGCATCCGCTGATGCCGCTCAGGCTGCGGGGCACCACGAGGGGCCCCGCAGCCTGCGTCACCCGACGGGGTCGGGAGCCAGCCGGTGGTCCCGAGCGATCTTCCCCGCGCCGCCCGCCCCGTCGGTCACGACGATGGTGACCATGCTGGAGACGCCCGTGACCCCGACGAGGAACCGCACGAGGTCGGGGGGGTCTACCAGGCAGAGCGGGCCCGGGGCCCGCGAGGCCACGCGCGCCAGGAACGCCACGCCGGTGGAGTCCATGAACGTCACGGCGCGGGCGTCGATGCTCACGGGCCGGTTCTGCTCGAGCACGGCGGCGGTGGCTGCCAGGAGCTCGTCGCCGAGGTCCAGGTCCACCTCCCCGCGCAGCACGACATGCGCCCGCCCGTCGCGGGCGACGACGCTCACGCTGCCGGGGACAGAACGGTGACGCGACTCCACGCCGCCATCATGATCGCCGGCCGCAGAGGCTGGTCCACCGGTCCTCGAGAGATCCATCGTCGTCACCTCCGCGCAGGGGGCGGCGCGCCGGGTCTCTCCAGCGCCCTTACATCGTAGTGCTCCGAGTTGCGAAGTCCAGCGTGAGGTGCTTCACAGACGGAAAAGGGCGCTGCACCGGGGTCCGTGCGTGCGGCGCATGATGGACCCATGGCCGACCTCCTGCCCTCCCCGACCACCGGACCCCCCGTGACACGCCTCCCGGCCGACGGACCCGACGCCGACGTGGCCGCGCTGCTCGAGACGGGGGTGTCCGCCGCGGACGCCGCCGCGGAGCACCCGGCCGCGTGCCTGGCGTGGGCGGTGCTCGCCGAGACCGCGGAGGCCGCGGAGACGCCCGGGGCCACGGTCGCGGCCTACGCCTACGCCCGCACCGGCTACCACCGGGGGCTCGACGCGCTGCGCCGCGCCGGGTGGCGGGGCGTGGGCGGCGTCCCGTGGACCCACGAGCCCAACCGGGGCTTCCTGCGCTCCCTCGGGGCGCTGGGCCGTGCGGCGTCCACCATCGGTGAGCGCGACGAGGCCGCGCGCATCGACGCCTTCGTCGTCGACTGCGACCCCGACCACGCCGACGTCATCGCCGGGCGTCACGGGGCCGAGGGGTGAGCGCGCCGCGCGCGACGGTGCTCGGCGCCGGGCTGTCAGGTCTGGCGTGCGCCAGGGTCCTGGCCGACGCCGGCGTGGAGGTCCTCGTGCGGGACCGCGGGCGGCGCCCCGGCGGTCGTCTCGGCGGGCGCACGCTGCGCGGCGGTGGGGGCCGCGGCCTCGCGGACCACCTCGTCGACACCGGCGCCGCCTACTTCACCGTCGACGGTGACCCCCGCGACCTCGGCGAGGGCGACCCGGGCGCGGCGGGTGGTCCCGAGCGCGAGGGCTTCGCTGCCGTCGTCGACCGGCTCGCCCGGGCCGACGTCGTGGCCCCCTGGACGGACACCTTCCACCTCGTCGGGCCCAGCGGCGTCACCGGCACCAAGACCGGGCCGCTGCGCTGGCGGGCCCCCGGAGGGCTGCACGCCGTCGCCGACGTGCTCGCCGACGGCCTCGACGTCCAGCAGCACGCGCCAGCCTCCTCGGTGGGCGTGTCCGGCGGCCTCCCCGCGGTGGACGGTGAGGCGACCGGAGCCGTCGTCCTCGCCATGCCCGACCCCCAGGCCAGGGCGCTCCTCCAGACCGACGACGACGACGCCGCGCTCGCGAGCGCCGCTGCGCTGCTCGACGCCGCGTGGGACTCCTCGATCGTGGTCTACGCCCGCTGGGACGCGCGGTGGTGGCCGGGGCTGGACGCTGCCTTCGTCACCGACGACGGCAGCGCCGGCGGGAGGGGAGGGGAGCCGATGGTCTCCCTCCTCCTCGACGACGGCGCCCGCCGCGGCGACGGGCAGGCGGTCCTCGTCGTCCACACCCTCCCCGCCTATGCCGGCCAGCACCTGGAGCAGCCGGGCGAGGTCGTCGACGACGTGCTCGCGCGCACCGTCGCGCTCCTCGGGGCCCGCGACGTCCCCGCACCGCTCGAGGCCGCCGCCATGCGGTGGTCGGTCTCCGCGCCGCAGACCGCTCACGACGAGCCCTACCACCTCGCCCCGCTCGCCGGGGGGCACCTGGCGGTGTGCGGCGACGGCTGGGGCGGGAGGTCCAAGGTCTCCCGGGCGTGGACCTCCGGGCACGACCTCGGCGTGGCGCTCGCGGAGCGGCTCACCGGAGGCTGAGCGGCCCTCGGGCCGCCCCCGGTCTCCGGGGGGCGACCAGCCCGCTCGAGCCACGCCCGCTCCAGGCCCGCTCAAGCCCCGGAGCGATGCTGCCGACAGTGACTGGGTGAGCATCGACAGCGCGGCGAGCGAGGGGCCGACCGGCAAGGCCCTCGTCGTCGAGGACGACGACGACGTGCGCACGCTGCTGTGCACCCACCTGGCGCGGCGCGGGTGGGACGTGCG
>JBBSRD010000252.1:0-4714 GCA_038243415.1 Actinomycetales bacterium
ATGCCCTTCGAGGTCGCCGACGTCGTCCGTCACCAGGAGATGGCCGGCCTCGTCAGCAGCGACCAGGCCGCCCAGGCCCACGCAGACCTGCTGGACCTGGACGTCGAGCGCTGGCCCTACGACCTGCTCGCCGTCCGAGCGTGGGAGCTCCGCGCGGACCTGTCGTCCTACGACGCGTCCTCCGTCGCGCTCGCCGAGTCCCTCGGAGCCACGCTGATGACGCTCGACCGCCGCGTCGCCCGAGCCCCAGGGCCCCGGTGCGTCGTGGTGACGCCCGGGGCCTGAGGACTGCTCAGGTCCCGGAGGTGCCGGGCCAGCGGAACCCGCTGATCTCCTCGGGGTCCTCACCGTTCTCGTAGGCGAAGGCGCGGGCCTTCAGGCGCTGGTCGGCCATGGTCTGGCGCAGCCCGGCGTGGCGCACCGCGAGCCCGGGGACCCGGTCGATGACGTCCATGACGAGGCGGAACCGGTCGAGGTCGTTGAGGGAGACCATGTCGAACGGGGTGGTGGTCGTCCCCTCCTCGACGAACCCGCGCACGTGCATGCCGTCGTGGTTGGTGCGCTTGTACGTGAGGCGGTGCACCAGCGTCGGGTAGCCGTGGAAGGCGAAGACCACCGGGGAGCCGGTGGTGAAGACCGCGTCGAACTCCTTCTCCGAGAGCCCGTGGGGGTGCTCGGTCTCCGGCTGCAGGCGCATGAGGTCCACGACGTTGACGAAGCGCACCGCCAGGTCGGGGAGGTGCCTGCGAAGGATGGCGGTCGCGGCGAGCGCCTCCAGCGTCGGGACGTCACCGGCGCAGGCCATGACGACGTCCGGCTCGCGGCCGGCGTCGCTCGAGGCCCAGCCCCAGATCCCGAGGCCCCGGGTGCAGTGGATGCTCGCCTCCTCGACGGTGAGGTAGTCCAGCGACATCTGCTTGCCGGCGATGACGACGTTGATGTAGTCCACGCTGCTGAGGCAGTGGTGCATCGTCGACAGCAGCGTGTTGGCGTCCGGCGGCAGGTACACCCGCGCGACCTCGGCCTTCTTGTTGACCACGTGGTCGATGAAGCCGGGGTCCTGGTGGGAGAAGCCGTTGTGGTCCTGGCGCCACACGTGGGAGGACAGCAGGTAGTTCAGCGAGGCCAGCGGACGGCGCCACTCCATCGCCCGGGTCACCTTGAGCCACTTGGCGTGCTGGTTGACCATCGAGTCGACGAGGTGGATGAACGCCTCGTAGGACGTGAACAGCCCGTGGCGGCCCGTCATGAGGTAGCCCTCGAGCCATCCCTGGCACAGGTGCTCGGAGAGGACCTCCATGGTCCGGCCGTCGCGGGAGAGGTTCTCGTCCTCGGGGCCGGGACCGTCGGCGAACGTCCGCCTCGCGACCTCGAGGACGGCCTGGAGGCGGTTCGAGGCCACCTCGTCGGGCCCGAACAGGCGGAAGCTCGTGTCGTTGGCGGCCGCGACGTCGCGCACCCACTGACCGAGCACCGTGGTGGGGGAGTGCACGCCCGTCCCGGGAGCGGCGACCTCGACGCCGTAGCCGCCCCAGTCCGGCAGGCGCAGCGGGCGCCGCACGGAGCCGCCGTTCGCCTTGGGGTTCGCGCTCATCCGCCGGTCGGGCTGCGGGCAGTTCTCCAGCAGCTCCGCGCTCGGGCGGCCCTGGTCGTCGAAGAGCTCCTCCGCGCGGTAGGAGCGCAGCCACTCGCCCAGCTGGGCGCGGTGGGCGTCGTTCGTGCGGACCTCGCTCAGCGGCACCTGGTGGGCGCGCCACGTGCCCTCGACGCGCTTGCCGTCGACCTCCTTCGGGCCGGTCCAGCCCTTGGGGGTACGCATGACGATCATCGGCCAGCGCGGGCGGTCGCCGGGGTCCCCGTCGTGGGCGGCGGCGTGCTCCCGGGCAGCGCCCTGGACGTCCTCGATCCTGTCGAGGGCGGCGTCCATCGCCGCGGCCATGCGCTGGTGGACCGGGGTCGCGTCCTCGCCGTCCTCGGGACCGGCGACGATCAGCGGCTCCCAGCCGGCGCCGCGCAGCAGGGCGTCCAGCTCGTCCTCGCCCATGCGGGCCAGCACCGTCGGGTTCGCGATCTTGAAGCCGTTGAGCGCCAGGCTCGGGATCACCGCGCCGTCGTGCGCCGCGTCGAGGAAGTGGGTGGACTGCCAGGACGCCGCCAGCGGCCCCGTCTCGGCCTCGCCGTCACCGATGACGCAGAACACCGTGAGGTCCGGGTCGTCGAGGACCGCGCCGACGGCGTGCATGAGGGAGTAGCCGAGCTCGCCGCCCTCGTGGATCGAGCCCGGCACGTCCGCGGCGGCGTGGGAGGGGATGCCTCCGGGGAACGAGAACTGCCGGAACAGCCGCGCCATGCCGCTCTCGTCGCGGGTGACGTTCGGGTAGACCTCGGTCCAGGTGTTCTCCAGCCACGCGTTGGCCACCACCGACGGGCCGCCGTGGCCGGGCCCGGCGACGAAGATCGCGTCGAGCCCGCGCTCCCGGATGCAGCGGTTCGCGTGGCTCCACACGAGGTTCAGGCCCGGCGTGGTACCCCAGTGACCGAGCAGGCGGGGCTTGACCGCCTGGGCGTCGAGCTCCTTGCGCACCAGCGGGTCGCCCATGAGGTAGATCTGGCCGACGGCGAGGTAGTTCGTCGCCCGCCACCAGCGGTCGATCACCTGCAGGGCGTCCTCGTCCAGCGGCTGGCGCTCCGCGAGGGCGGCGCGCTCGGCCTCCGCGGCGTCACCGCCGACCGGGGGCGTCGGGTGGGCAGGACGTGCGAGGTCGACGGACATGATCCATGCCTATCGCAGGCGGCACCCGCCGGTCGAGGGACCTCCGTCCCTGCACCAGCCCGTCCGCGGGGGCGTCCGCGGTGGTGCACCCTTGCGGGGTGGACGAGGTGAGCGAGGTGTCGGTGTCCGGCGGGTCGATCCGGCTGGGGCAGGTGCTCAAGCTCGCGGGCCTGGTCGAGAACGGCTCCGACGTGCGCCCGCTCATCGCCGACGGCCTGGTGCGCGTGGACGGCGAGGTCGAGACCCGGCGCGGGGCGCAGCTGGTCGACGGGGCGCTCGTCAGCGTCGAGGGCGTGGGCAGCGTGCGGGTGCGCGCCTCCTGACCCGTGATCTCCGCGGCCAGGTTCTGCGGGTGAGCCTTGCGGCCGTCCTGCTGGTCGTCGGCGGCCTCGTCGTCGACGAGCCGGGCAGGCGGCGACGGTCCGCCAGCGTGACGACGTGAGCGTCAGCGCCCACCGCGACGTCGTCTGAGCCGGCTCAGCGACGCGATCGCTGCATCGATGATGGCGTGATGCGCTGATGTTATGGTGATTTGATGCGGACCACGTTGGACATCGATGATGGAGTCCTCAGAGCAGCCAAGGCGCTCGCCCGCGACGAGAACTCCTCCATCGGCGCCGTGATCTCCCGGCTCGCGCGGCGTGGACTTGCTCCTGCTCCGACCACGTCGACGAGCGGCTTCCCCGTCTTCGACGCGCCGCTGGATGCCGCCCCGATCACGCTCGACGTCGTGAACGCGCACCGGGACGAGGAGTAGGTGCACCAGGACCAGAGCGCCCTCCTGGACGTCAACGTGCTGGTGGCGCTCGCGTGGCCGCAGCACGTGCACCATGCGAGGGCGCACGCGTGGTTCGACCGGCGTCAGCGTCCATGGGCCACGACCCCGATCACCGAAGCAGGACTCGTCCGGCTGTCGACGACCCCGGCCGTGGTGGGACGCCCTGTGGCCATGAGCGAAGCGCTCATCGGCCTGAAGGCCCTTCGCGCGATCTCCGGCCATGAGTTCTGGAGGGATGACGCCTCGCTGGCAGAGCCCGTCGTCGACCTGGGGTCACTCGTGAGCCGCAGTCAGGTCACAGACGTCCACCTCGTCGACCTGGCCGCCCGACGTGAGGGCGTGCTCGCGACCATGGACGCCTCGATCGTCGATGCGCTGGAACCAGCCGATCGACACAGGGTTCTCGTCCTGCCGTAGCGCGACGAGGCTCAGGCCAGCAGGGGCAGGACCTCCTCGCCCACGAAGGCCATGAACGCTTCCGGGTCCGGGTCGTCGGCGGTGGGCTGCAGGGCGACCGCGTCCGCGCCCGCCTCCACCCAGGGCGCCAGGCCCTCCGCGACCTGCTCGGCGCTGCCGTGGACGCTGAGGTGCTCGCCCGCGTCGAAGCTCCACGCCTCCTGGTTCCGCGCGATGCGATGCGCGGCGCCCGGCCCCGTCGCAGCGGGGACGAAGACCGTGACGTCGTGGTGGTCGCTGCGCCCAGCGGCCTCGCGTCCGGCGTCGATGAGCTGGCGGGCCCCGTGCAGCCGCGCCGGGGTGGTGCCGCCGGGAAGGATCGTCCCGTCGCCCACCTCACCGGCCAGGTGCAGCGACCTGGGCCCCTCGGCGCCGACGAGCACCGGCACCCGCGTCCGGGGCGGCCAGTCCAGCGCCACGTCGTCGAGGTTGACGTACCGGCCCTCCACGCTGACGCGCTCGCCGTCGAGCAGGGAGCGCAGCGCGGTGGCCTGCTCGCGCAGCAGGGTCAGCGGCGAGGACGCCTTCGCCCCGACCTGCGCCATCCACGGCTGCACGCCGTGCCCGATCCCCGGCAGGAGGCGGCCGGGGAAGAGCCGCGCGAGGGGCGAGACCTCAATGGCGGTGAGCGCCACGGTGCGCAGCGGGGTGGGCATCAGGCCGGGGCCGACGCTGCTCCGCGCGGGCCACGCCAGGGCGGCCGCCGC
>JBBSRD010000253.1:0-4703 GCA_038243415.1 Actinomycetales bacterium
CCGCCGCCGATGCGCACGTGCTCGGTGCCCTCTGGCTCGCCGCTGTGGACGAGGTAGGGACGCCCGGAGACGTCGACGACCGCCTGGACCAGCGCCTCGTCGAGCGGGACGAGCGCATCGCCGAACCGCGAGATGCCCACTTTGTCGCCGAGGGCCTGGCGCAGGCACTGGCCCAGCACGATCGCGACGTCCTCGACGGTGTGGTGGGCGTCGACGTGGACGTCACCGGTCGCCGCGACCCGCAGGTCGATGAGGGAGTGGCGCCCCAGGGCGGTGAGCATGTGGTCGTAGAAGGCCACCCCGGTGTCGATGGTGGTCTCCCCGGTGCCGTCGAGGTCCACCTCGACGGTGACGCTGGACTCAGAGGTGCTGCGCTCGATGCGCGCGGTGCGGCTCATCGGGGCAGCGTGCCCGACGCCACCGACGCGCTCGCCACCACGTCGCCGCTCGCCACCAGCCCGCCCTCCGCCACCAGCTCGCGCAGCGCGGTGAGCAGGGCGCTGGTCTCCTCCTCCGTGCCGGCGGTGACCCGCAGGTGCCCCGCGAGGCCGACGTCGCGCACCAGCACGCCGTGCTCGAGGAGGGCCTGCCAGGCGGCGGGGGCGTCGGCGAACCCTCCGACGAGGACGAAGTTGGCGTCGGAGGCCACCGGGGCGAGCCCGAGCGCGCGGGTCTGGTCCACGACGCGGTCGCGCTGGGCCTTGACCTCCTCCACGGTGGCGAGAAGGGCGTCGGCGTGCGCGACCGCGGCGCGCGCGGCCGCCTGCGTGAGCGCCGAGAGGTGGTAGGGCAGGCGCACCAGCAGGAGCGCCTCGACGAGCGCCGGGTCCGCCGCGAGGTACCCGACGCGGGCCCCCGCGAGGGCGAAGGCCTTGGAGAGCGTGCGGGTGACCACCAGGCGCGGGCGCCCGGGCAGCAGGCTCACCGCGGAGCGGGTGCCCGGGCGGGCGAACTCCGCGTAGGCCTCGTCGACGATGACGATCCCGCCCGTCGCCTCGTACGCGACCTCGACCACGGCGAGGTCCAGGGAGGTCCCGGTGGGGTTGTTCGGCGAGGTGAGGAAGACGACGTCGGCGCCGCCGTCCTTCGCCGAGCGCACCTGCTCGGCGACCCTCGCCCCGTCGAGGGAGAAGTCCTCGCCGCGCCCGCCGTCGACCCACGCCGTGCCGCTCGTCGTGGTGAGGACCGGGTGCATCGAGTACGACGGCGTGAAGCCGACCGCCGTGCGCCCGGGCCCGCCGAACGCCTGGAGGAGCTGCATCAGCACCTCGTTGGAGCCGTTGGCCGCCCACACCTGCTCGGTCGAGACGGGGAGCCCGGTCGAGCGGGTCAGGTAGGCCGCCAGGTCCGTGCGCAGCGCCACCGCGTCGCGGTCGGGGTAGCGGTTCAGCGTGATCACCTCGTGGGCGAGAGCCTCGACGATCGCGGTGGCCACCGTCTCGGGGACGGGGTGGGAGTTCTCGTTGGTGTTCAGGCGCACCGGCACGTCGAGCTGCGGGGCGCCGTACGGGCTGGACCCGCGCAGGTCCTCGCGGATCGGGAGGTCGTCGAGGCGTACGGGGGTTCCGGCGGTGCTCACGACGGCAAGGGTAGGTCGCCGGCGGGCAGGGCCCTCCCGACGACCCGGCGCCGTCACCGCCGGCTACGCCACCCCGAACAGGGCCCTGATCGGGGCGATCGCGAAGTAGGCGACGAACGCCACCGCGACGAACCACAGCAGCGGGTGGACGGTGCGCGCCTTGCCGGAGACCAGGGCGATGAGCACGTAGGACACGAAGCCCGCGCCGATGCCGTTGCTGATCGAGTAGGTGAAGGGCATCACGACGATCGTGAGGAAGCACGGGATGGCGATCGCGTAGTCGTTGAAGTCGATCCAGCGCACCTGGGTCATCATGAGGAACCCGACCACCACGAGCGCGGGCGTCGCGGCCTCGAAGGGCACCACCTGCACCAGCGGGGTGAAGAACATGGCCACGAGGAAGAGCGCACCGGTGACCACGCTGGCCAGGCCGGTGCGTGCGCCCTCGCCCACCCCGGCCGCGGACTCCACGTAGGTGGTGTTCGACGACGCGGAGGCGAACCCGCCGGCGACCGCGGCGATGGAGTCCACGAACAGCACCCGCTCCACGCCCGGCAG
Source organism: Actinomycetales bacterium (assembly GCA_038243415.1). Classification (GTDB taxonomy): domain Bacteria; phylum Actinomycetota; class Actinomycetes; order Actinomycetales; family Quadrisphaeraceae; genus CADCUY01. The sequence goes on from JBBSRD010000253.1 coordinate 2,138, forward strand.
GTTGCCCTTCTCGTCGAGCAGCCCCGCCTCGGCGCCGACGCCGACGACGGTGCCCATCGTGTCGAAGAAGTCCGCGAGCAGCAGGGTGAAGACCAGCAGCACCACGGCGACCGCGGCGATCTCGGTGAAGGCCCCGAAGAGGCTCGCCTGACCGATGAGGGACAGGTCCGGGAGGCTGAACAGCTGCGTCGGCAGCGCGGGGACGACCAGGCCCCAGCCCTCGGGGTTGAGCTCGGCTCCGGGAGCGATGCGCGGGCCGATGTCGAAGACCGCCTCGACCACCAGGGAGAGCGCGGTGGCGGCGACGATGCCGATGAGGATGGCGCCGCGCACCCGCTTGGCGACGAGCACCGAGGTCAGCAGCAGCCCGATGACGAAGACCACCGTCGGCCACCCCTGCAGGCTGCCGCCGACGCCGAGCTCCAGCGGTGTCGCGGCGCCCTCCGGCACGCGGACGAAGCCGGCGTCCACGAAGCCGATGAGGGCGATGAACAGCCCGATGCCGACGCCGATCGCCGTCTTCAGCTGACCGGGGATCGCGCGGAGCACGGCGGTGCGGAAGCCGGTGAGCACGAGCAGCGTGATGATGATGCCCTCGAGCATGATCAGGCCCATCGCGTCCGCCCACGACATCTGGGTCGCGATGCCGAACGCCACGAAGGCGTTGAGGCCCAGGCCCGCGGCCAGCGCGAACGGGTAGCGGCCGATGACGCCCATGAGGATCGTCAGCACCCCGGCGACGAGAGTGGTGACCGCGGCGACGGTCGGGACCCCGAGGATCGTGCCGTCGATGTCCGGTGACGTCCCGATGATCAGGGGGTTGAGCACCACGATGTAGGCCATCGTGAAGAACGTGGCGATCCCGCCGCGCACCTCCTGCTGGACGGTGGAGCCCCGGGCGGAGATGAAGAAGTAGCGGTCGAGGCGCCCGCGGCGGGACCCCGGCGCGCCGGCCACCTCGTCGGACGCCGGGCCGGGGGGCGCACCGGCGGGCGGGTCGGTCTCGGGAGGGGAGGCGGGCGCGGTCGACATGGGCGTCCTTCGGGAGCGTGGCGGGGCGACGTCTGGGGCGGGCGGCAGCGCGTCAGCATGGCAGCGCGCGGGGCGCCGTGGGGACCCGAGGCCCGATCCGAGACCGGGACGTGACGCATCCTGGTGCCGTGGAACCGCGAGCACGCCAGCCCCGGCCCGGCCAGCGACCCCGTCCGGCGCTGCGCCGTGCCGCCGCCCTGACCGTCGGTGCGCTCGCGGCGGGGGTCCTGAGCGGGTGCAGCGACGCCGGTGCGGGCGGTGCGGACGGTGCGGCGAGCAGCCCGGAGGCGTCCTCCTCGTCGGGCCCGGCCTCGTCGCCGTCGTCCGCCGGGATGGAGCAGGTCCGGGTCGACGTCCCCGAGGAGCTCGCCAGCGCACCCTTCGACGACGAGCGCACCCTGATGGCGCCGCAGGGCTGGAGCGTGTCGGTGCTCGCTCGGGTCGACGGTGCGCGCCACATGGCGTGGACCCCGGACGGCCGCCTGCTCGTCTCGCGGCCGAAGGACGGGTCGGTGGTGGTCTTGGCACCGGACGACGACGGCGGGGCGGTCGCCGCCGAGGTGCTCGTCGACGGCCTGCGCCAGCCGCACGGTCTCGCGTTCGACGGCGACACCCTCTACGTCGCGGAGTCGAACCGCCTGAATGCCTACGACTACGCCGACGGGCGCGTGGGCGGGCGCACCACCGTCGTCGACGACCTCCCCGACGCGAGGTCGCCCGACCTGAAGGGCGCCTACGCGCACGCGCTGAAGTCCGTCGCCCTCGGCGACGACGGCGCCCTGTACGTCTCCGTGGGCAGCACCGGAAACGTCTCGGCGGAGGACCGCAAGGCCTCCCCGGAGCGGGCCGTCGTGCTCCGCGTCCCTGCCGGCACCCGCGGGGCCGACGCGGCGGACGTCGAGGTGTTCTCGCGCGGGGTCCGCAACGGCACCGCGCTGGCCGTGGCGCCGGACGGGGAGGTGTGGACGGCGGTGAACAACCGCGACAACATCGCCTACCCGTTCCACCGGTCCTACGACGCCACCGCTGACGGCGTGGGCGGTGACGACTTCGGCGAGGTCCTCCCCGACTACGTCGACGACCACCCGCCGGAGCCGCTCGCCCGCCTGAGCGCGGGCCGGGACCTGGGGTGGCCGTTCTGCAACGCCGACGCAAGCGTCGACCCCGGGGTGGAGGGCAGCGCGCTGGACCAGGGCGACCCGCCGTTCGTGCCGGACGCGATCCTCAACGAGGGCGGCGAGAGGCTCGACTGCGCCTCGCTCCCCCGCCTCGAGCAGGGCCTGCCGTCGCACTCCGCGCCGCTGGGCATGAGCTTCACCGACGTGCCCGGCCACGGCGCCGGCGCTCTGGTCGCGGCCCACGGCTCGTGGAACGCCTCGCCCCCGCAGGCGCCCTACGTCGCGTTCTTCCCCTACTCCGGCGGGGTGATCGGCGAGCGCGAGGACCTGCTCACCGGCTGGCAGGACGAGGAGGGCGAGCGCTTCGGGCGTCCGGTCGACGTGGTGGCCGGCCCCGACGGCGCGCTGTACGTCTC
>JBBSRD010000254.1:0-4655 GCA_038243415.1 Actinomycetales bacterium
ACCGACGGCGGGGGAAACACCGATGACCCCGACGCGACAAGGGCCCGACCGCGTGGTCGAGCCCTCGTCGGGACGTGCGGGGGAGGAGCGCTCAGACGCCGACGGCGTCGCGGCCGCGGCGCAGCTGGAGCTCCGCCTCGCGCTTGAGGCGACCGCTCGTGCGCTTGGCGTCGGCCTTCGCCAGCTTCGCGGCGCGCTTGGCGTCGCGCCCCGCCCGCTTGGCGCGCCAGCCGAGGCCCGGCTTGCCGTTGGTGTCGACCGCGGTGATCAGCAGACCGCCCAGCAGGCCGACGTCCTTGAGGACCTGACCGAGCTCGCGGCTCTTGGCCTCCTGGTCCTCCTCCTTCCAGAACGCGTGGCCCGTGAGGGTGGTGGGGATGACCGAGGCGGCGAGGACCAGGGCCGAGAGGCGGGGGAGGCGGCCGAGCGCGAGGAGGCTGCCGGCGCCGGCCATGATCCCGCCGTTGAGGCGGACCAGGCCCGCGGGGTCGGAGGGCAGGCTCACGGGGCCGATCGCGGTGCCGGCGAGCGAGGAGACCAGGGGTCCGGCGTTGGACACCTTGGTGTCCGGGCGGCGGAGCTGGTCGATGCCCCCGTAGATGAACTGGGCGGCGAGCAGCGGTCGCGCCAGGCGGCGCACGAGTGTCATGCGGCCATCCTTACCGCACCGGGAGGCCGGATGCACACCGGGCGGCCGGTCGGGGCCCTTCCGCACCGCACGGCGGTGTCGACGGCGGTGTCGACGTCGACGTCACCGTGCGGTGCAGCGCCTCCCGGGCGGCGCGCTGGCAGGATGCCGTGCATGTGCGGGAGGTACGCGGCGAGCCGCGGCGCGGAGGAGCTCGTCGAGGAGCTCGGGATCGCCGTCGACGCGACGGGCGGGCGGCTGCGGCCCACGTACAACGCCGCGCCCACCACGCAGCGGGCGGTCGTGCGGGCTGCGACGCCAGCGACGCCAGCGATCGTCGGACCGCCGCGCCGCGAGCTCGCCCTCGCCGGCTGGGGCCTCGTGCCGTTCTTCTCGCGGGACGGCTCTGGCGGCGCCAGGATGATCAACGCGCGCAGCGAGACGGTGCTGGAGAAGCCCGCCTACCGCCGGGCGATCCGTCGCAGCCGCGTCCTCGTGCCCGTCGACGGCTGGTACGAGTGGCAGCGGCGCACCGAGGACGGCAGGGCGACGAAGGTGGCGCACTTCATGAGCGCGACCGACGGCGCCACCCTGCTGCTCGCCGGCATCGCCGAGACCTGGAGGCCGCGCGCCGGCGAGGGCGCCGGCGGGGACAGGGACGGGGACGGGGCAGCGGGGGCGGGCCTCGACGACGCCGTCACCACCTTCTCGATCCTCACCCGCGACGCCCACGACGTGCTCGCCCAGGTCCATGACCGCACACCGGTGGTCGTCCCCGCCGACCTCCTCGACGACTGGATCGACACCGGCCTCGACGGGCGCGACGACGTCGCCGCGCTCCTCGCGGCCACCCTGGGCGCCGTCCCCGGGGGCGCTCCCGCCAGCGCCGGTGGGGCCGGCGGCCTCCAGGCGGTCCCGGTGGGCCGCGCGGTGGGGAACGTGCGGTCCACCGGCCCCGGGCTCGTGGCCCCGACGGGCCCGCCGCTGGCCTGAGCCGTGCGCCGGGAGCCGGTCGACCCGGACGCCCTGGAACAACGTCCCGGACGCGGAGCGTTGGACCACGTGCAGCCACGAGCGCCGCGATCGGCGGCGCTCCCGGCAGGAGGAGGCAGCATGCTGGTGTCCATCGACACCCTCGAGCGCGGTGCCTGCGGGCCCGCGGGCGGTGGCCCGGTGATCCCGGGCGAGCCGTCGCGGCGCAGCGCCGCAGCACCGGTCCCGGTAAGGTCGACCCCGATGAGCGAGGACACGGACCGGGCGCCGGCGGACGAGACCGTGGCGGAGCGCACCGCCCGGTTCGAGGACGAGGCGCTGGTGCACCTGGACCAGCTGTACTCGGCCGCCCTGCGGATGACGCGCAACCCGGCGGACGCCGAGGACCTGGTGCAGGAGGCCTTCGCCAAGGCGTTCGCCTCGTTCCACCAGTACCGCCCCGGCACCAACCTCAAGGCCTGGCTGTACCGCATCCTCACGAACACGTACATCAACACCTACCGCAAGAAGCAGCGGCAGCCGCAGCAGTCGTCCAGCCCCGACATCGAGGACTGGCAGCTGGCGCGCGCGGAGGCCCACACCTCCACCGGGCTGCGCTCGGCGGAGACCGAAGCGCTGGACCACCTCCCTGACTCCGACGTCAAGGCCGCCCTGCAGTCCATCCCCGAGGACTTCCGGATGGCGGTGTACTACGCCGACGTCGAGGGCTTCGCGTACAAGGAGATCGCCGGGATCATGGGCACGCCCATCGGCACGGTGATGTCGCGGCTGCACCGCGGTCGTCGCCAGCTCCGGGTCCTGCTCGAGGACTACGCCCGAGACCGCGGCCTCTCGGCCGCCCCGGCGGCCACTGTGACCACCGGGTCTGGGACGAGCGGGGCATGAGCGCCGGCGCCCCGGAGGATCCCGCCCTCGCGACGGGCCCCGAGCCCGCCATGAGCGCCGGTGCCGACGACGACGAGCCGCACGTCCGCGTGGACGCGAACGGGGTCGACCGCTGCGCTGCGGTCGTGGACCACATCAACGAGATCATCGACCGCGAGGTCGACCTCCGGGACCTCGACGCGGTGCGCGCCCACATCCTCGCGTGCCCGCCGTGCCTGGCCGAGCACGACGTCCAGGTGGCGCTGCGCGCCCTGGTCCGACGCTCGTGCTCCTCGGACCGTGCGCCGGAAGCCCTGCGCACCCGGATCGTCACCACCATCACCCAGGTGCGCATCGTCTCCGAGTGACGTGCTCCCACCGGTCTGACGCCCCACCACCACGAGAAGGCTGGCCCTCCGGGACCAGCCTTCTCGTGCGTCGCGGTGGCGCTGTCAGGCGTTGGGACGGTTGCCGTGGTTGGCGCTCTTCTTCTTGCGGTCGCGGCGCTTGCGGCCTCGCTTGCTCATGACGTTCCCCCTTCCCTCGGCGGGAATGGTCCCACGGCCCAGCACGACGCAGCACGACGCAGCCCGGGCGCACCGGCTCAAGGGCTCGGCGCCGCGCGCCGATCACCACGGGGTGGACCAGTACCCGCCCCGCACCCCCGACCGCTCGCAGCACCCCCTCCAGGGGCCGAGCCCGGACCAGGGGCTGCCCGCGCCGGTGGGGCGCGGGGACGCCGGCGTCGAGCTGGGGGCCTACCTGCGCGCCCTCGTGGCCCTCGACGGGTCCGACCTGCACTGCAAGGTGGGCGGTCCGCCGCGCGTCCGCATCGACGGGCGCCTGCGCCGCCTGGACGCCCCCGAGCTCACCCCCGCCCTCACGGAGGCGATGGTCGCCGCGGTGCTGCGCTCCGACCTCGTGGAGCACTTCCGGCGCACGAACGAGGCCGACTTCGGGTACTCCCTCTCCGGCGTCGGGCGCTTCCGCGTGAACGCCTACCGCGCCCGGGGTTCCGCGGGGCTGGTGGTGCGGCGCGTCGCGCAGGGCGCCACCCCCCTGGCGGACCTCGACCTGCCCGACGCGGTGGGCGCGCTCGCCCTGGAGCCGCGCGGCCTGGTGCTCGTGACGGGCCCCACGGGCTCGGGCAAGACCACGACGCTGGCGAGCATGGTCGACCACATCAACACCCTGCGCGAGGTCCACGTCGTCACCATCGAGGACCCGGTCGAGGTCCTCCACCAGGACAAGCTCGCGATCATCAACCAGCGTGAGGTCCGCGTGGACACCGAGGACTTCTCGGTGGCGCTGCGCGCGGCGATGCGCCAGGACCCCGACGTGGTGCTCGTCGGCGAGATGCGCGACGCCGAGACGGTGCGGGCGGCCCTGTCCGCCGCGGAGACCGGCCACCTCGTGCTGTCGACCCTGCACACCACCGACGCGCCCGAGACGATCGCGCGCATCGTCGACTTCTTCCCCCCGCACGAGCAGCAGCAGGTGCGGCTGTCGCTGGCGGCCTCCCTGCGCGGCGTGGTGGCCCAGCGCCTCGCACCGCGCGCCGACGGGAGCGGGCGCGCCGCGGTGATGGAGATCCTCGTGAGCACCCCTCGGGTGGCCGCCGCCATCGCCGACCCCGCGCTGAGCGGTGACCTCCACGCGCTGGTCGCCGACGGCGGCTTCTACGGGATGCAGACCTTCGACCAGCACCTCCTCGAGATGGTCGAGCACAAGACCGTGAGCGTGGAGGCCGCGAAGGCCGCCTCCACCCACCCGCACGACCTCTCGGTGGCGATGCGGGCCGCCGGTCTGGTCCCGTGAGGCCGCCCCGACGCCGGTGGCACGGCATGATCTGGGGGTGAGCCACGCACCTGACCTCCCTCGCTGGCGGCCGGTGCTCCGGGCCACGCCGCGTGCCGTACAGGCTCACCTGCGTGACCTCGACCTGCCCCTGACGGCGGGCGGGCTGACGTTCTACGCCGTGCTCGCCGCCGTCCCCACCGTGCTGGTGGCCGGCTGGGTCGCGGGCCTGGCCATCGGCCCCGCGCAGCTGCGCTCCTTCGGCCAGGCGATGGACGCCGCCCTGCCGGACGCCCTGGGCGCCGGCGCCGTGGCACGCCAGCTCATCGACACCGCCTCGACGGTCGGGTGGATGGGAGTGATCATCGCGATC
>JBBSRD010000255.1:0-4636 GCA_038243415.1 Actinomycetales bacterium
ACGAAGCCCGCCACCTTCACCGCCCCGGCGCTCGCGAACGCGGTCGCGGCGGTCAGCGCCAAGGGGGTGTTCGCCTCGCCGGCCGCGCTCGCGAACGTCGTCGCGACCGCAGGGGACCTCGACGCCCGCCAGAGCGGAGCCCTCGGGGGCGTCGAGGTGCTGCTCTCCGCCGGTGCCCCCGTCGACCCCTCAGTCCTCGCCGCCGCCGCGGCGCTCATGCCCCACGCCACCGCGCGCACCCCGTACGGGATGACCGAGGCGCTGCCCACGACGGACGTCTCCCTCGAGGAGCTGCTCAGCGCCGGTGCGGGCGAGGGCGTGCTCGTCGGCTCCGCGGTGCCGGGCGCCACGGTGGCCGTGGCCCCGCTGGACCACGACGGCCGCCCGAGCGGCGGTCTCACCACCCGGGCCGGCGTCACCGGTGAGATCGCCGTCAGCGCCCCGCACGTGAAGGACCGCTACGACCAGCTCTGGGACGTCCAGCGGGCCTCGGCGCTGGACGCCGGGTGGCACCGCACCGGCGACGTCGGGCACCTCGACGAGTCCGGGAGGCTGTGGGTCGAGGGCCGCCTCGCCCACGTGGTGCTCACCGCCGGCGGCGTCGTGACCCCCGTGGCCGTGGAGCAGCGGGTGCAGGTCCTGCCGGCGGTGACGCGGGCCGCGCTGGTCGGCGTCGGGCCGAGCGGAGCGCAGGTCTGCGTCGTCGTCATCGAGGTCCGCGGCAGCGACGCCCATGACGACCGCCGTCCCGCGGCCCCCGGCTCCGCGCCGCTGGGCCTCGCGACGCAGGTGCGCGCCGCCGCCGAGCCCGTGGAGGTCTCCGCGGTGCTCGTGGCCAACGCCCTGCCCACCGACGTCCGTCACCGCTCCAAGATCGACCGCGCCCGCGTGGCGCTCTGGGCCGAGGGCGTCCTCTCCGGGCGCACCCGCGCGAGGACCGCGCCGTGAGGGTCCTGGTGACCGGGGCGTCCGGGCTGCTCGGCGCCACCGTGGTCGCCCGCCTGTTCGAGCGCGGCGACGAGGTCACGACCCTGCAGCGCCGCGCGTCCGGGATCGACGGGGTCCGCGACGTCCGCGGGTCGCTCACCGACCAGGGCGCCGTCGACGACGCCGTGCGCGGCGCCGACGCGGTGGTCCACTGCGCCGCCAAGGTGGGGTTCACCGGGTCCGAGGCGGAGTTCGCCCGCGTCAACGCCGCGGGGACCGCCGCGCTGGTGTCGGCCGCCCGCAGCGCCGGGGCGCGGGCGTTCGTCCAGGTGTCCTCGCCGTCGGTGGCCCACACCGGCTCCTCCATCGTGGGCGAGGGAGCGGGACCGGCCTCCCCGGAGCACGCGCGGGGGGCCTACGCGCGGACCAAGGCCGCCGGCGAGGTCGCCGCCCTGGAGGCCGACGGGCCCGGCTTCACCACCGTCGCCGTCCGCCCGCACCTCATGTGGGGGCCGGGGGACACCCAGCTGGTCGAGCGGGTCGCGGAGCGTACGCGCACGGGGCGCATGCCCCTTGTCGGCGACGGGGCCCCGCTGGTGGACTCCACGTACACCGACGACGCCGTGACCGCGGTCGTCGCGGCCCTCGACCGGGCGCTCGAGGCCGACCTCGCGGTGGCCGGCCGGGCGTTCGTCGTCACCTCCGGGCAGCCGCGCCCCGTCGGGGAGCTCATCTCTCGGATCGCGCTGGCCGGGGGCGGCCAGGTCCCGACGCGCCACGTCCCGTTCGGCGTCGCGTGGGTCGCCGGGGCCCTCGCCGAGGGTGTCTGGGCGGTCCTACGGGTCGCGGGGTCCTCGCTGGCCGACGAGGAGCCTCCGCTGACCCGCTTCCTCGCGGAGCAGCTCGGCACCGCGCACTGGTTCGACCTCCGCGAGACTCGCGCCGCGCTGCGCTGGGAGCCTGCCGTGGGGATCGACGAGGGCCTGCGCCGCACCGCGACCTTCTACGACGGCTGGGCTGCACCGGCCTGATGGGGCGGTGGTCGTCGGTGGAGCGGGCTGGGTGGCGACACTCCCTGGGGTCGCCGACAGGTACCCACTGGGTGCTGTGAACAAGGCTTCCCTGAACATCACGCGGTGCCCACCCTCGCGTCCAGCGGGAGCCGAGCAGCGGGGACTGCGCCGTGCGGCACTCTGGCCGCCTCAACGTGCCGGTCCCGCTGTCGCGCTGACGATGCTCCTCTGGGGTACACCCCAGACACCCATCCATCGCCGCTACGACACGCGTGCGGGTAGGGCTCCGATCGGCCTTGATGCCCGCTCCTGCCCTACGGTCTAGAGGTGGCAGGACAGATCATCGGCTACGTCCGGGTCTCGAGCACCGACCAGAACCCCGCCCGCCAGGTCGAGGCGATCGGGGCGGTGGAGGAGACCTTCACCGATCACGTCAGCGGCGGCAGCCGGCAGCTGCGCACCGCTCTCGCGACGATGCTGCGTCATGCCCGCCGCGGGGACACGGTGCGCGTGGCGTCGATGGACCGGCTGGCCCGATCGGTGGTCGATCTCGCACAGATCGTCACCGAGCTCACCGACCGAGGGGTGCGGGTGGAGTTCGTGGCCGAGCGGCTGTCCTTCGACCCCGGGGGGGAGGAGCCCTTCGCCACCTTCCAGCTGCACCTGTTGGGCGCCGTCGCTCAGCTGGAGAGGTCGCTGATCCGGGAGCGTCAGCGCGAGGGCATCGCCATCGCCAAGACCAAGGGCGCCTACCTGGGCCGCGCCCGCCGGCTCACCGGCGAGCAGGTGGCCGAGGCCGGGCGCCTGGCCGCAGCCGGGGTCCCGAAAGCGAAGATCGCCCGGGACCTGCGCTGCTCACGTCGGGTGCTCTACGACGCCCTGGCCGTCCGCGGCGCCTACGCGGGCCAGATACCCACCGCGGATCAGGTATCAGTTCCCACGAGCTGATGTTCGGCGGTGGGCGGCTCACGGCGGAGCAGGTGCTGGGCCTCGTGATGATCGCCGTCGGCGGGTGATCGTCTACGCTGGGTGATCTACACGCATCTCGCCCAGCGCCGGGCGCGCCCTGGCGGCGCCGGCTGGTCGCGGTGCTCGCGGCATCGCCTCGTGATGGAGGTGGTGGTGCCACACCTGCGGTACCGCTCTGGTGCCGGGGGCCCTCCAGCTCGGGAGGCACGTGTCATGAACTGTCCCTCTTTGGTCATCCCTGCTGCTAGTTCGCCGGCTGCGGTGCCCTGCGCGCCGGTGGACCTGGACGTCGCCGCGTTGGGGCAGCTGGCCTCGATCGCGGTGGACACCGCGCCGCTGGGCCTGGTCCTCCAGCGTCTGGCGCGGATCGCCGAGCGGGCGATCCCGGGGGCGGCTGCGGTCTCGGTGACGGTGGTGCGCGGACCTAGCGCTTCGAGCGCGGGGTTCACCGGCGCGGTGGCCGCGGCGCTCGACGAGCGCCAGTACCAGGCCGGTTTCGGCCCGTGCGTGGACGCTGCGGCGAGGACCACCGAGGTGGTGGTCGCTGATACCGCCTCCAGCGAGGCATATCCCGGATTCGGGGCCCTGGCCGCAGACCACGGGGTCGGTTCGGTGGTGGCCATCGGGCTGGCGGTGGCCGGGCCGGCGACCGCGGCGCTGAACGTCTACCGCGCCGAGTCCGGGGCCAGCGACCCCGCGGGGTTGACGGCCACGGTCAGGACCGCGCGCATCTTCGCCGTCTACGCCGCGGTGGTGGTCTCTAACGCCGCCGCGATGGACGCTGAGCGCTCCACCTCGGCGCAGCTGAGCACCGCGATGGCCTCGCGCGCGGGCATCGAGCAGGCCAAGGGCGTGCTGATCGCCCAGTGGGGCATCACCGCCGAGGCGGCTTTCGAGCTGCTGGCCGCCACCTCCCAGGACGCCAACATCAAGCTGGCCGAGGTCGCCGCCCAGGTCGTGGCCACCGCCGTCGGTGACGGCTCCGCCCAGGACCAGTCGTAGGAGCCACCACCGCCGCGGCCCTCTCCTGCTGACCTACGTCGCGATGCCTCTTCGAGAGCTCACGTCGGATGCGCGCCCGGCTCTGCGTGGTCCACGTCGAGGACGTCGCCGAGCGCCGCGCCACCGCCTGAGCGATGACGCGCTGCACGACACCCTGACCGCCCTGGCGGAGCGGCGCGCGAAGACCGGTGAGCTGTCCGCGCTGGCCGCCTCGAGCCGGCTCAGACTCGATCCACCGCGGTAATCGGTGATGGGGTCGGCAGCTGCGGTGGCGGTGGGCGCTCGAGCCCTTGTAGGTGCCGGGCGCAGGTAGGCGTTCCTGGTGGCTGGCCCGGGTGCGCTGGGTCGATCAGGGCGCGATGCGCAGCCCCCGTTCCGTGATCGCCACGTCATGGAATCATGGACCAAGCACGACTTTCGTGCTCTTCGCTGTCTGTTGTGGACGGCGCTGTCACTGTGACCGTCAGGAGCGCCCGTGTCCGTTGAGGCATCCCTTCGTCCGCCCGCTGCCTCGACACCGGGCGCCGCGCGCCGCCTGGCGCGGGCCACCGCAGCGGGTCCTTCGGAGTTCGCCGAGATCTCCCACCGCGTGCAGGCGATGGGCCTGATGAAGCGGCGCTACGCCTACTACTGGGTCAAGATCTCGATCCTCGTGGTGGCGCTCGGCGGTGTCGTGGCCGGTTTCGTCCTGCTCGGGGACTCGTGGTTCCAGCTGATCCTCGCCG
>JBBSRD010000256.1:0-4631 GCA_038243415.1 Actinomycetales bacterium
AGCTCCGCGACGGTGACGTCCTCGCCGAGCACGGGCAGCGAGCGGCCCGCCGAGGCGCGCGAGCCGAGCAGGCGGACCTCGCTCCACACGTCGTCCCGCGTGGCGAGGAGCTTGCGCAGGGAAGAACCCACCGCACCGGACGCGCCGACGATCGCCAGCACCGGGCCGCGGGGCGCGTCACCGCGCGCCGCGGTCACCGTCCGGTGCCCGCGTGGACGAGCGCCGGGCCCGAACCGTCGTCGGCGTCGAGGCCGAAAGCCCGGTGGACCGCGCGGACCGCGGTGTCGAGGTCGTCGGCGCTGGTCACCACGGAGATCCGGATCTCGGACGTGGAGATCATGATGATGTTGACCCCGGCGTCGCGCAGGGCCCCGAAGAACGTCGCGGTGACCCCGGGGTGGCTGCGCATGCCCGCGCCGACGAGGGAGGCCTTCCCGATCTGGTCGTCGTAGAGGTGGCTGGCGAAGCCCACCTTCTCCTTCACGGCGTAGATCGCGGCCACCGCGACCTGCCCCTCGGACATCGGCAGGGTGAAGGAGATGTCCGTCAGGCCCGACGCGGGGTCGGAGACGTTCTGGACGATCATGTCGATGTTCACGTCCGCGAGCGCCACCGCCTCGAAGATCGTGGCTGCGGTGCCGGGGCGGTCGGGCACGCCGACGACGGTGAGCTTGGCCTCGCCGCGGTCGTGAGCCACACCGGAGATGATCGGGTTCTCCACGTTCTCGTCCTCCATCGATCCGGTCACCAGGGTCCCGGGCAGGGACGTGAACGAGCTCCTCACCCGGATGGGCACGCCGGCCCGTCGTCCGTACTCCACGCAGCGGAGCACGAGCACCTTCGCCCCGCTGGCGGCGAGCTCCATCATCTCCTCGTAGGTCACCGTCTCCAAACGGCGCGCGGTGGGGACGATGCGGGGGTCGGCGGTGTAGACGCCGTCGACGTCGGAGTAGATCTCGCACTCGTCGGCGTGCAGGGCCGCGGCGAGCGCCACCGCGGTGGTGTCCGAACCGCCCCGGCCGAGGGTGGTGATGTCGTGGGTGTCGACGCTGACGCCCTGGAACCCCGCGACGATCGGGATGTGGCCGGCGGCCAGCGCGTCGGAGATGCGGCCCGGCGTGACGTCCATGATGCGCGCGCGCCCGTGCACGGAGTCGGTGATGACGCCGGCCTGGCTCCCGGTGAAGGAGCGGGCCTCGTGGCCGAGGTCGGCGATGGCCATCGCGAGCAGCGCCATCGAGATGCGCTCCCCCGAGGTGAGGAGCATGTCGAGCTCGCGGGCCGGGGGCAGAGGGCTGACCTGGCTGGCGAGCTCGAGGAGGTCGTCGGTGGTGTCGCCCATCGCCGAGACCACCGCGACCACGTTCGCTCCCCGCTTGCGGGTCTCCACGATGCGGCGGGCGACCCGCTTGACGCCCTCGGCGTCGGAGACGGACGAGCCGCCGTACTTCTGGACGACCAGGGCCACGGTGGCGGACCTCCTGAGTGGGACGGGCAGGGTGGGCGGGTCGGACGGGTCATCAACAGCCGCGAACGCTACCCGGACGCGGCGACGCCGCAGCGCCGCGGCGCTGCATGACAGCCGGGCGCGCGATCACTAGCGTCGGCGCCATGTCGAGCCCCTCCACCACCGTCGAGCCGTCGACGCCCCCTCCCCCGGGGGTCGGCGAGGGGATCGTCGCCCGCGGCGTCAGACGCACCATCCGCGGGGCCGTGGCCGTCGACCACGTGGACGTCGACGTGCCCGCGGGCCGCGTCACCGCCCTCGTCGGGCCCAACGGCTCCGGGAAGACCACGCTCCTGCTCGTCCTCGCGGGGCTCCTCGCGCCCGACGCGGGGACCGTGCGCGCCGCCGGGGTGGACGTGATCACCGACCCGGTGGCCGCGCGGGCCCACGTCGGCTGGATGCCCGACGTCCACGGCACCTGGGACACGCTCACCGCCTCCGAGGTGCTGCGCACCGTGGCCGCCGCCTACCGGGTCCCGAAGGCCGCGGCGGCCGCGCGCGCCCGGGAGCTGCTGGCGATGGTGCGCCTGGAGGAGTACGCCGACGCCCCCGCGCACGTGCTCTCGCGCGGGCAGAAGCAGCGCCTGGGCCTCGCGCGGGCCATCGTCCACTCCCCGTCGGTGCTGCTCCTCGACGAGCCGGCGTCCGGGCTGGACCCGCGCTCGCGGGTGGAGCTGCGCGACACGCTCCGATCACTGGCCGCCGCCGGCGCCGCGGTGCTCGTGTCCTCGCACGTCCTCGCCGAGCTGGACGAGCTGGCCGACCGGGCGGTGTTCGTCACGCGCGGGAGGTGGCGGCGGTCCACGAGGACGTCCAGGGCGCGGGCGGGTCCCTCGGCGTTCAGGGAAGCTCCCTGGCGGACGGCTCGTCCGCACCGGACGGGCCCGCGGACGACGGCTCGACGGCGGGCGCCAGGACCGCCTCGCGCCGCTACCGGGTGCGGTCCCTGGACGCCGGCGCCCTGGAGCGCGCGCTGTCCGACCTCGGGGCGGCACGGGTCCCCGCCGGCCAGCAGCAGAGCGCCGCGGTGGAGGTCGACCTGGTCGGCGAGCCCGCGGCCGTCGCCCTGCTCGCGGCTCTGGTCTCCGCCGGGGTGCCCATCACCTCGTTCGCCCCCTCGAGCGGGGCCCTGGAGTCCGCCTACCTCGACCTCGACGACTCGTACGACACGGAGCGACGATGAGCGCGACGACGGCCACCCCGCGCGGCGACGCCGCCCGCCCCCTGCACGCCGACGTCGCCGCCCCGACCTGCGCCTGAGCGGTCACGGCGTCGCGACGGTGCTGCGCCTGGAGCTGCGCCAGCGGGTGCGCTCGACGCGGTGGCTGGTCGCGCTGGGGGTGTGGGTGGCGGTCCTGCTCCTCGTGACCGTGCTCGTCGGCTACGCGCTCACCACCGTCGCCGGTGAGGGTGGCGACGGCGCCGACGGGCTCGGGCCCGTGGTCTTCGACGCGGTCGAGACGCTGGTCCTCACCATGGGCCTGCTCGTCTCCCCCGCGCTGGCCGCGACGTCGATCAACGGGGACCGTTCCGCGGGCACCCTGGCGCCGCTGCAGGTGACGCTGCTCAGCCCCCTGGACATCGCGCTGGGCAAGCTCCTCGCGGCCTGGACGGCCTCGCTGGTGCTCCTGGCCGCGGCGACGCCGTTCGTCCTCTGGGCGTTCACGCGCGGTGGGGTGCCGGGCGCCGCCCTCGTCGGGGCGCTGGCCCTGACCGCCGTGACCCTCCTCGTCGTCTGCGCGATCGGTCTCAGCTGGTCCGCCGTGTCCTCGCGCCTGGCGGGCTCCGTGGTGCTGACGTACGTCTCGGTGGCGGCGATCTGTTTCCTCAGCCCGCTGCTCTTCGCGATCTCCATCCCGCTGGTGCTGACCGAGGAGACCGTCACCGTCCGAGAGTCCGACCACGCCGGCGTGGAGCTCGACGAGGCCGGCGAGCCGATCGGTGGCGAGCCGCCGTGCGTCACCCAGGAGAGGCGCGAGGACGTCGCGCACACCGAGCGCACCTGGTGGCTGCTGGCGCCGTCGCCGTACGTGGTGGTCGCCGACGCCACGCCGCGAGCACCGATCAGCACCGGGGGCGGCCCGCTCAGCGCGGTGGGCGACGGCGTCCGCTCCGCCCGACAGGGCGAGACCGACGCGACCCGCGACTACTGCTCCGACTCCTCGGAGGAGGAGTTCATCGCCCAGGAGCAGGAGCGCCTCGACGCTCTCGACGCGGTGGGGGCGGTGTGGCCGTGGGGCCTGGGCGTGGACCTGTTGATCGGTGCGGCCGCCGTCGCCGCCACCACGCGCCGCCTCCAGGTGCCGTACGCCACGCTCCCCCGGGGCAGCCGGGTCGCCTGAGGCGGCGCCGAGCGGGGGCCTCCTACGCTCGGGTGACGTCGAGCGGGGAGCTGGTGCGGCGCGCTCCGGTGTGCCGGGGACGGGAGGTCCCCGCTCGCGGGGGTCAGATCTCGAGGAGCCTGCGACCCTCGAAGGCACGGCCCAGGGTCACCTCGTCGGCGTACTCGAGGTCGCCGCCGACGGGCAGCCCCGAGGCCAGCCGCGTCACCCGGAGCCCCATCGGGTTCAGCAGGCGGGCGAGGTAGGTGGCGGTGGCCTCGCCCTCGAGGTTCGGGTCGGTCGCGAGGATCACCTCGGTGACCTCACCCGAGGAGAGCCGGGTCAGGAGGTCGCGCACCCGCAGGTCGTCGGGGCCGACACCCTCGATGGGGCTGATGGCGCCGCCGAGGACCTGGTAGCGCCCCCGGAACTCCCGGGTGCGCTCGATGGCCACGACGTCCTTGGGCTCCTCGACCACGCAGATCACCGTGGTGTCGCGGCGGGGGTCGCGGCAGATGCGGCACTGGGTCTCCTGGGAGACGTTGCCGCAGACCTCGCAGAACTTCACGCGCAGCTTCACCTCGGTGAGCGCTGACACCAGTCGCTTGACGTCGTCGTCATCGGCGGCCAGCAGGTGGAAGGCCAGACGCTGGGCGCTCTTGGGCCCTACGCCGGGCAGCCGCCCCAGCTCGTCGATGAGGTCTTGGACCGCTCCCTCGTACACGGGGGCGACCCTACGTGCGAGGACCGACGGTCACCGGCCGCCGTCCTCGATGACGCGCCCGCCGAGGCGCCGGGCCACC
>JBBSRD010000257.1:0-4621 GCA_038243415.1 Actinomycetales bacterium
CGACGTCGTGCTCACCTCCGGCGGGACCGGGCTGAACCCCACGGACGTCACGCCGGAGCAGACGCTCCCCCTGATCGACACCGAGGTCCCCGGCATCGCCGAGACCCTGCGCGCCAGCGGGGTGGGCGTGCCGACCTCGGTGCTCTCCCGCGGGGTGGCGGGGCTCTCGGGGGCGACGCTCATCATCAACGTCGCCGGGTCCCCGGGGGCCTGCCGTGACGCGGTGGCGGTGCTCGCGCCGGTCCTCGGGCACGCCGTCGGGCAGGTGCACGGCGGGGACCACCCGCGCGGCCACCAGCCTCACGGGACGCACGAGCACTGACGTGGCGATCAGCTGGCCGGTGCGCCTGGAGCGCGGCGACCTGGTGCTGCGGCCGCTGCGCCGGCGTGACGCGCCCGCGTGGGTCGAGGTGCGCGGTGCGAACATCGCGTGGCTGCGCCCGTGGGAGGCCACGAGCCCGGACGGACGCCTGGTCCCCCTCGGCTACCCGGCGATGCTGCGCTCGCTGTCCGCCCAGGGCAGGGCGGGGACGGCCCAGCCGCTGGCGATCTTCTGGCGTGGGCGCTTCGCGGGCCAGGTGACGGTGGCGGGGATCGAGGGCGGGTCGATGCGGTCGGCCAGCATCGGCTACTGGCTCGACGGGCGTCTCGCGGGGCAGGGGATCATGCCGAGAGCGGTGGCGATGGTGATCGACCACTGCTTCGCGACGGTGCGGCTGCACCGGGTCGAGATCAACATCCGTCCTGAGAACGCCGCGAGCCGCCGCGTGGTGGACAAGCTCGGCCTGCGCTGCGAGGGCACCCGGGTGGCTTATCTCCACATCGACGGGGGGTGGCGGGACCACCTGAGCTACGCCATCACCGCTCCCGAGGCGCCCGAAGGGCTCTGGGCGCGGCTGGCCCGGGCCGGTGCGCCGCCGAGCCGGCCCCACGGCCTGCCCTGGTTCACCGCCTCGGAGCGGGACGGAGCCGCTGACGCCGGCCCAGGCCGGCCGCCGGCGCCGCTGTCCCAGGGTCGGTGACGCTGTCGCTCCGCGAGTCACACGAGTAACACCAGTAACAGGCTTCCCATCAGCCTCTTGAGCATCTACAGTCCCCGCATGGGTGGCAGCGGACTTCTCGTGATGGGCGTCGTGCTGCTGTGGCTCTTCGGGGCGATGCCCCACTGGCTGCGTCGCCGTGAGGAGCTCGCCCACGAGCACGAGATGGTCGCGGCCGAGAGCCGTGAGCTCGTCCTGGCCGGGCGCGTCAGCCTCCGCGCGAGCGGTGAGGGTGCCGGCACGAGCAGCGCCGGCCTCCTGAAGCGGTCGACCCCGGTGGCGGGCCTGGTCGACGCTCCGGCGCCGGCCCCCGTGACGGCCGCGGCGGGTGGGGGTCGGGCGCAGGGGAAGGCGCCCGACCCCCACCCGGCCTCGGCTCGGCGGCGCGGGCCATCCCACGCCCGCCCTGTCGCCCGCACCGCCGCACGCCGTCGGGGGCCTGCCCTGCCCGTGCGGGCGGCGCTGCTCGCCCTCGGGTGCGCGCTGGTCGCCGCTCCCTCCGCCCTGCTGCTGCTCGGCGGCTCGTCCGTCGTCGCTGCCGGGACCGTCGGGCTGGTGTCCGTCACCGTCGCCCTCGTGGCGCTGCGGCTGCGCGCTCGGCGCCGGGCGCTCGCCCGCACCGCCGTGCTGCGACGCGCCGGCGTCCGCCGCCCCCTGACCCTGCTCGAGGGGCAGGTCGATGAGCGTGCGAGCGTCTCTCGGGCAGCCGCACCGCAGGGTCGTCGCCCCCAGCAGCGCGCCGGTGAGCCGCGCCGCCAGGCCGTGGGCGCCTGAACCGCGGCGGGCTGCGGGGCGGTGATAGCCTCGCACCCGCCCGCCAGGGGCTGTGGCGCAATTGGTAGCGCACCTCGGTCGCATCGAGGGGGTTAGGGGTTCGAGTCCCCTCAGCTCCACCAGCATCACCTTCACGACCAGTACCTTTACCGCTGGCCACTCACCTCCCGACGGCGTACCCCTGTGACCCGCGGGGGTTGGCAGCCGCGGAGAGCAGCCCGCTCGCCGGGTCGCGGCGCACGCAGGACAGCCGCCCGAGGCTCCAGCCGCCCGCGACGGCCACCTCGTGCCCCCGCTCGCGCAGCCCTTCGACCACGTCCTCGTCGTAGCGGCCCTCGACCACCAGCCCGCCCGGCGTCCGTTCCCGCGGCCAGAAGCTGCTCGGGGTGTTCGTCGTGTGGAACGTCGGTGCCTCCACGGCCTGCTGCGGGGTCATCGCGGCGAAGCGGGTCCGCAAGAGATAGGGCAGCTGCCACTGGTCCTGCTGGTCGCCTCCCGGGGTCCCGAGCGCCTCGACCACCTGGCCGTCGACACTGAGCACCGTGGGCGTCAGCGTCGTCCGTGGCCGGCGCCCCGGACGCAGCGCGGACGGGCTCGCGGGGTCCAACCACGTCATCTGCAGGCGGCTGCCCAGCGCGAAGCCCAGGGCGGGGACGGTGGGGGAGGACTGCAGCCAGCCGCCCGACGGCGTCGCCGAGACCACGTTGCCCCACCGGTCCACGACGTCGAGGTGGCACGTGTCGCCGCGGGTGAGCCCCGAGGAGGAGACCGTCGGCTCGCCCGCCGACGGCGACGAGCCGGGCGCACCGCCCTCGGCCCGCAGCGGCGGCACCCACGGGTCGCGGCCCGGCCGGCCCGAACGGTCCAGGCGGCTCGGCCGGAGCTCCGTCGAGGCCGTCGCGCCGATCATCGACCGGCGCGCCGCGGCGTGCTCGGGGGAGAGCAGCTCCTCCAGGTCGGCGGCCGGCACCGCGTCGCCGTAGTGGCACTCGCGGTCCGCCATCGCCAGCTTCATCGCCTCGACCACGCGGTGGACCCCGCCGGCGGTGCCCAGGTCCAGCTCGACGTCGTCGAAGCCCTCGAGCACCAGCAGGGCCTCCAGCAGCGCGGGTCCCTGGGTGGAGAACCCAGCCTTGTGCACGCGCACCCCGCGGACCACGGCGCTCACCGGCTCCTCCCACGTCGCCTCGAAGGCCGCGAGGTCGGCGCCGGTCATCACCCCGCGGTGCACCCCGCCGGTGGAGTGGCGGTGCGGCGTCGCGGCGACGAACGCGTCGACGGCCTCGGCCACGAAGCCCTCTCGCCAGGCCCGCCGGGCGCGCTCGATGCGGGCCTCACGGGTCGGAGCGCCCGCCGTCCCCGCCACCAGACGGTCCAGGGCGGCCGCCCACGCCTCGTTGCGCACCAGCTCGCCCGCGCGCGGAGCCCTGCCTCCCGGGAGCCAGGTCTGCGCCGACGTCGGCCAGTCGTCACGGAACAGCTGCTCCACGGTGGCGATGACCCCGGCGGCCGAGGCCAGCAGCGGGTGGCCGTGGCGGGCGTAGCCGATCGCGTGCTCCAGGACGTCCGCCAGCTCCCACGTGCCGCGCTCGGCCAGGAGGAGGAGCCACGCGTCCACGGCGCCGGGCACCGCCGCGGCCAGCGCACCGGCACCGGGCACCAGGTCCAGGCCCTCGGCGCGGTAGCGGTCGATGCTCGCCGCGGCCGGCGCAGGGCCCTGGCCGGCCAGCACCCTCGGCGCCTCGCCCGCCGGGGCGATGATCGCCACGAGGTCGCCGCCCGGCCCGTTGAGGTGCGGCTCGACCACGTGGAGCACGAAGGCGGCGCTCACCGCGGCGTCGAACGCGTTGCCCCCGCGCTCGAGGACGGACTGGGCGCTCGCGGAGGCGATCCAGTGCGTCGAGGCGCACATGCCGAACGTGCCCTGGAGGTCGGGCCTCGTCTGGAAGGTCATCGGCGTCTCACGACCCGCCGCTGGTCGCGGCAACCGTCGCCGCGGTGGTCGCCGCGACCGCGGCGGCCGTCGCGATCTCCTGCACGGCCCTGCGGACCGCCTCCGCGGCCCACTGACCCTCGGCGAGCTCGGCGAGGCGCTCCTTCACCGCGCGGCGGTCCGCCCCGGGGAAGACCGTGGTGCACAGGTCCGTCGCGTGGACCAGAGCCGCGAGGGCGGCAGTCCGGTGGTCCGGGGTGACGCCGTGCAGGACGGCGGCGTCGAGCCGGGCGCGCACCGCCGACTCCGGCCCAGGGTCATCCGCGGGCAGGCGCGTGACGGGGAAGATCCACAGCACCTTGTGCTCGTCGCGCCGCAGCGCCCCGGAGGCCACGAGCCGGTCGGCGACCTGCTCGCGCACCCCCTTCTGCAGGTGCGCGACCCACCACGTCGGCGCACGGAGCTTCGGCGCGTCGGCGACGGCGGCCAGCGCGTGGTCCAGCACGGCGTCACCCGTCGGGGTCGCGTCGATCGCGCGCACCGTCTTGTCGACGACGTCCAGGCGTCCGCGCAGCGCCAGGTCCAGCAGCACCGCGCCAGCGAGGCCGGGCTCGAGCTCGGTCGCGTGGGCGCGGGTGCCGCGCTCGTCGTCGAGCGCGAGCAGCAGGAGCTCGTCGGGCAGGGCGAGGCGCGCGTGGTGGCTCACGCGGCGCTCCTCGGCTCGACCAGCGGTGGCTCGGGCGGCGGTGCGGACGGCGAGGGCGTCATGGCGCCACCGTAGGGCTGCTCCGCCTCGGAGCACCACCGCCAGCCGCCGGGCCGACGGCCACCGGCGGCCGGTCTCCTGCGGCGGCGGTGCCGTTCAGGCGGCGCG
>JBBSRD010000258.1:0-4616 GCA_038243415.1 Actinomycetales bacterium
CGCAGCGCACCCACCGCTCAGGGCGGGGGCGGGGCGATGCGTCGTCGCTGGCCGCTCACAGTCGAGGCTGCGGCCGCGGAGGAACTTTTCGGGCCCGCCGCAGCGCCCCGGACCTCGCGCCCCGCGGGGACGATCGGTTGCTGGAGGATGAGCGCGCGATCAGACAGCGCCGCCGACCAGCGTGCCGATCGCGTACGTCACCACCATGGCGAGCAGACCGACGACCACGTTGCGCGCCACTGCTGGCAGCGCCGGCGCTTCGCCCAGGCGGGCGCTGGCCCAGCCGGTGAGCGCCAGCGCCAGCGCCACCGCAACCATCGTGACGGGGATCCGGGCGCTCAGCGGCGGTAGGGAGATCGCCAGCAGCGGCAGCGCCGCGCCGAGCACGAAGGCCAGCATGGAGGAGAAGGCTGCCTGCCAGGCGCTGGTGCGCTCGTAGGGGTCGATGCCCAGCTCGACCTCTGCGTGAGCGGCGAGTGCGTCGCCGGCGGTGAGCTCGACGGCCACCTGGTGGGCCAGGTGCGGTGAGAGCCCGCGCTGGCGGTACATGCCCGCGAGCTCTTCGAGCTCCACGTCCGGCATCGTGGCCAGCTCGTTCTTCTCCTTGGCGATCACCGCTGACTGCGTGTCGGCCTGCGTGGAGACCGAGACGTACTCACCGCCCCCCATCGACAGGGCCCCGGCGACGACCGCGGCCACACCGGCCACCAGCACGGGAGCCGATCCGGAGCTCGCGCCGGCAACGCCGACGACGATGCCGGCGGTCGAGACGATCCCGTCGTTGGCCCCGAGCACCCCGGCGCGCAGCCAGTTCAGGCGCGAGCCGAGCCAACCGCGGTGGGGTTCGTCGGGGTGGGACGAGCCGTCGGCGCTGCCAGCACGCTCGTCGGTAGCAGCGCGCTCGGTCATGTCCACACTGTCCGGGCTGGCGCCGTTCCTCGCAAGGCACCTTGCAGCACCAGCTCGTGAAGAGAGGACCTGGTCTGGATCAGGTTGCTCCGATGGGCTCGTGCTCGCGCTCGGGGAACTGCTGGGCGTCATCGATCCTTGGCGGGAGCCCGCGGCCTCACCGAACTGCTCGAGAGCGTTGGCGCCGGCCCCACCGTTTCGTCGGCGATCCCGCACGTCACCAGCGAGGTCTTTCAGGTGACGCTCACCGGGCGCGGCTTCTGGCCGTGCCCCTGCTGGGGCGGCGGTCTACGGTCGTTGACGAGGCACGGGCGGGTCGGCGCGCCATCCTCCGCCAGTGACGGTCGCCGACGTGAGGCACCGGAGCTGTGACGCATGGACATCACCGAGCTGATCTTGAACCAGCACCACGAGCAGCGGCAGGCGTTCGCCCTGCTGGACGACATCGCCCTCGATGACGAGAAGCGCCTGGACGCGGTGTGGTCACGGCTAGAGGTTCTGTTGGAGGTGCACGCGAAGGCGGAGGAGAAGTACTTCTACCCCCGGCTGCTTGAGCTCGGCACCGGGGTCGGTGACCAGGACGGCCCCGGCGAGGAGGTGGAGGACGCGGTTCACGACCACAACGAGATCCGCGACGGCATCACCAAGGTGCGCCAGCACCGGGCCGGCACGGAGCAGTGGTGGGCTGCCGTACGCGAGACCCGGGCGGCGAACAGCGATCACATGGGCGAGGAGGAGCGCGAGGACCTGGCCGACTTCCGCCGCCACGCCGACCTGCAGACGCGCCACGACATCGCTCTGGAGTTCATCGCCTTCGAGTCCGAGCACGCCTCCGGGGTCCCGGTGGAGAACCAGGACCCCGAGGCGTACGTCGAGCACGGTGGTGGTCGCTGAGGGTCGTCCTCAGGTCGCCCGGCTGTCTTCTGCGGTGTCGAGGGCCGCGGCGTCGTCCTGAGCGTCACCGCTCCGGGCTGACGGTCGCAGGACGGGCACGACCCGCGCGATCCCGCGGTCTTCCGGCGGCGGGTTCGCGCCGCCGCCGCCGACCACGTCACCGCCGTGAGGCATCACCGCGCACTCTGTCCGAGGGTCGCGGCGAGCTTCTGCATCGAGCCGTCGCGAACGACGGTGAGGACGACCTCGTCGCCGGGGGCGTGGGAGCGCACGAGAGCGACGAGGGAGTCGGGGGCGGGGGTCGCGACCCCGTCCACGGCGATCACCTGGTCGCCGGCCTGCAGGCCGGCGTCGGCCGCCGGGCTGCCGGGCACCACCTTGGCGAGGACGGCTGACTGGCGTGAGGTGCTGTCCGCGGTGGCGGTCTGCGGCTGGGCCGCCGGGGTGACCCCGAGCTGGGCGTGGGTGGCGCGACCGTCCTTGACGAGCTGGCCGGCGATCCGCTCGACCTCGTTGGCGGGGATGGCGAAGCCGAGGCCGACCGATCCAGCCTGCCCGCCGCCACCGGCGGAGGGGCTGGCGATGGAGGAGTTGATGCCAATGACCGCGCCCGCGGCGTTGACCAGCGCGCCGCCGGAGTTCCCGGGGTTGATCGAGGCGTCGGTCTGCAGGGCGTTGGTGACCACCGCCGCGTCGCCCTGCTCGCCGCCGGTGACCACGGGGCGGTCGAGCGCGGAGATGATGCCGGTGGTCACGGTGTCGGACAGGCCGAGCGGGTTGCCCAGGGCCATCACCGGCTGACCGATGTCGACGGCTGAGGAGTCACCGAAGCTGGCGGGCTTGAGGTCGGAGGGCGGGTCGACGAGCTTCAGGACGGCGAGGTCGGTGCTGGGGTCGGCGCCGGTGACGGTGGCGTCGTACTGGCGCCCGTCGGCCAGGGTGACGCGGATCTTCGCGCCGGGGCCACCGGAGGCGGCGACGTGGTCGTTGGTGACCACGTGTCCTTCCCTGTCGAGCACGATGCCGGTGCCCTCACCGCCGCCGCCCTGGCCCTTCACCGTGATGGTCACCACGGAGGGACTGACTCGGCTGGCGACCGTGCCCCAGTTCACCGCTTGGTCGAAGGAGACCTGCTGGGAGGTCTGCGCAGTGGTGGAAGCGATGTTCGCTGCCGGCGCCTCGGGGTTGTCCAGGGCATTGGTGCCCGTGACCAGGCCGCCGGAGAGCAGCCCGGCGGTGACCGCGACGACGAGCGTGCCGGCCCAGCCGGGACCGCGCCGGCGCGCTGTCGCGGGCGCGGCGCCCGCCGGCGGCTGGGGGTGCTGGGCGGAGAAGAAGGCGGAGTCATCGGTGGCCGGGCGTGAGTCGAGGTGGCTGCTCATTGGTCCAGCGTGACTCCTCGCGCTGGACGGCCCTCGGGTGTTTCCTGGACGTTTCCTGGATGCTTTCAGTACGTCGCGGGTCGCTCCTCTGCCAGGCGGCGGCGCGCTCGATGGCCATGGCGCCGCGGTCTTTCGCCGCTGGTACCAGCGATCAGTGAGGAGGCCCCGAGCGCACCTCTCAACGGAGCCAGCGCAACCCTGGACCGCGTACTGCACGGACGTGGACGCGGCGGCGTAGCCCTCGAGCCGGCCGCGCCCCCGGGGCCGTGGTCTCAGGAGGAGGAGGACTCGCTCGGGTCGGGCTCCTGGTTGCCCTTGGCGGAGGTGACGAAGAACGCCCCCGCGGTGCCCGAGCAGGGCCCGGCCTGGTCGAGGTTGTCCGGGCTGAGCTGGATGTCCTCACCGGTGACTTGGATCAACGTGCCGTCGGGGAACCGTTCCCCGTCCACGATCACCGAGGGGGTGTCACCACCTTCCAAGGTGGTGTCGGGGGGGAAGACCAGCAGCGTCGAGGGGGGGCCGCCGCCGCGGGTGATGTAGTAGCAGGCGCCCTCGCCGACGTCCAGGGTCGAGGTCATGGTCTCGGGGTCCTCGACGTCGTTGGCGGACTTGTCTGGGTCGACAACCACGGCGCTCTTGCCGTCCCCGTCGGTGATCACCCCCAGGGTCAGCGGCTCGTCGGCCGGCGGATCACCCGGGCCGGGCTCAGCGACCGCACTCTCGGCGCACCCGGCCGCCAGCAGCGGCAGGACCAGGAGCAGCGCGGCGCCGCCCAGGGCGCCAGTGCTTCTCCAGCGAGGAGGACGGGAGGAAGGCGCTGTCTGGTCCATAACCCCGTGGGTAGCACCGCTGGCCGCGGCGCGCAATCGCTGGTGCGCACTGAGGGCGAACCAGCGACGTGGGCGCAGCCGGTCGCCACCGCGGTCGCGGTGGCGTACTGGACGTGGGCAAGAGCGGCACCGGTGGCGTGAGGAGCGCGTCCGCCATCCTCAGCCACACCCGCGAGCGGTCACCGTGGCTCCTCCCGACCAAGAGCCCCGTCCTGACCTACCTGGTCTTCACGCTGTCGGCGGTGGTGGCCTGGATGGCCAGGCCGCCGTCGTAGTCGGCGAACTCGTTGTCCACCAGGTCGATGCCGAGCTGGTCCTCGAAGTCGACGAGGTCGAACTTCGCCACGGTGCCGCGGACCTGGACGGTGTCGCCGACCTTCACGTCTTTGGGCAGGTCCGCGCCGACGACCAGGATCGGGTTCTCCCCGATCTCCTCCCCGCCCACGGTCAGCGCGTTCGGCTCGATCATCTTCTCGACCTGGCCCATGAACGAGACGTCCTGGCCGACCTTGCTGTCCAGCGTGCTGTCCGCTGCGCCGCCTTCGCCGGACTCCCCGATCCCGCTGCCGCCCTCATCGGTGGAGGGCGAGGAGCTCTCAGC
>JBBSRD010000259.1:0-4603 GCA_038243415.1 Actinomycetales bacterium
CCACGGCTGCGGCCTGCGAGGCGGCCTCGACGCCGGTCCGCTCCTGGTCGTCCGCGACCGGAGCGAGGCCGTGAAGGAGGCCGTCCGTCGAGTGGTCGCCCCGTGCGCGATCGCGGCGGCCTGGACCTTCGACCGCGTCCCCGAGCCGGCGGGCCAGCCACGCCTCGACCACAGAGGCGCCTGCGTCGCCTGCTGGTGATCCGTGCACGGCGCCACCTCCCCTAGATCGAATACGTGTGCTAAATACTGGTGCAGGACGATCACCGATACAAGCCCTGGAGCCGCTGTTCCGGTAGTTCACCCGCCTGGCTTGGCCGAAGCCTGACGGTGATGGTGCGGCGCTCAGGGTGGGCCCGTCGGCGTGTCACGGGCGGTCCGCGGGTCGAGCGGGGACCTGGCGCGGTCACCCACGGCGTGTCGAGAACACCGAGTCCCCGCTCGGCGACCCAGAAGCCCACGCCGGGCTCTGCCACCTCCCCACCCTCAGCCCCACCTCGCGTCGCGCCCCCACCACCGCGGAGCGCCTGACACCCTTGTGGCGTGCCCGTGTGGTTGTCGATCGTCCTGGTCCTGCTCTTCGTCCTCGTGGGCGGCTTCTTCTCCATGTCCGAGCTCGCGCTCGTCTCCCTGCGGGAGTCCCAGGTCCGGGGCGTGGGCGGGAAGGGAAAGCGCGGCGCGGCGGTGGTGCGCCTGCGCGGCAACACCAACCGCTTCCTCTCCTCCGTGCAGATCGGCGTCACCCTCGCCGGCTTCTTCGCCTCGGCCTACGGAGGTGCGCAGCTCGCGGGCCCGCTGAAGCCGGTGCTGGCCGGCCTCGGGGTGCCCGTCGCGGTCGCGGGCGGCGTCGCGCTCGTGGTCATCACCGTGCTGGTCTCCTACCTCTCCCTGGTCCTCGGGGAGCTGGTGCCCAAGCGCATCGCGCTGCAGCGCACCGAGCGCGTGGCGCTGCTCGTCTCGCCGACGCTGGACCGCATCGCCCACCTCACCCGGCCCCTGGTGTGGTTGCTGGGCGCCTCGACGGACCTGGTGGTGCGCCTCATCGGCCTCAACCCGAACGCTGCCACCGAGGAGGTCTCCGAGGAGGAGCTGCGCGACATGGTCTCCAGCTCGGGGCAGCTGGGCAGCGACGAGCGCACCGTGCTCACCGACGTCTTCGAGGCTGCCGGCCGGCGCCTGTCCGAGGTGATGATCCCGCGCACCGAGGTCGCCTTCCTGCGCGCCGACCTCGACGTCGGCATCGCCGCGGACGACGTCCAGGACCAACCGCACTCGCGATACCCGGTCACGGGCGAGTCCACCGACGACATCGTCGGCTTCGTCCACGTCCGCGACGTCCTCACCGCGGCCAGGACGGGCTTCGAGGGGACGCTGTCCGACCTCGCCCGCCAGGTCACCCGGCTCCCCGGCACCGTCTCGCTGCTGCCGGCGCTGAGCGAGCTGCGGAGCACCCGCAGCCACCTCGCGGTGGTGACCGACGAGTACGGCGGCACCGACGGCATCGTCACCCTGGAGGACCTCGTCGAAGAGCTCGTGGGCGAGATCGAGGACGAGTACGACGCCGCTGACCCCACCGGCCCCCCGCGGTCGCTGTCCGGGGCCGTGGAGGTGGACGGACTGCTGCACCGCCTCGAGACCACGGAGCAGACGACGCTGGTGCTGCCCGACGGCCCGTTCGACACCCTCGGGGGCTTCGTCGTCACCTGCCTGGGGCGCATGCCCGGCGTGGGCGACCTCGTCGAGGAGCTCGGGCACCGGCTCACCGTGGTGGAGATGGACGGACGGCGCGTGGACCGCGTGCGCGTCGAGCCGCTGGAGGGCCCCGGTGACGGCGAAGAGGACGATGAAGGCGGCGAGCGCCATGACCGATCGAAGAGCGACGACCAAGAGGAGCACCACCGTGACTGAGCCCCGCACCGTCAGCGTCGACGACCTCCCCGCCCCGGCGTCCAGCAGCGGGGGCGACGGGAGCAGCAGCCGCCCCGTCTACCTCGACGTGCGCGAGGACGCCGAGTTCGCCGCCGGCCACGTCCCCGGCGCGATCCACATCCCTCTGGGCGAGCTGCCCGAGCGTGCCGGTGAGCTGCCGTCCGGCGAGGTCCACGCGCTGTGCCGCACGGGCGGGCGGGCCACGAAGGCTGCGCGCTGGCTCGATGAGAACGGCCGGGACGCCGTGGTGGTCCAGGGCGGGACGATCGCCTGGGCCGAGGCGGGCAAGCCCCTGGACTTCGAGGGTGAGGAGCCCCAGGGCGGCGCGTTCGTGCGGTGAGCGCGTCGCTCTCGGTGCCCGAGCGCCGCTGAGCAGGCGCGACAGCCGCTCAGGCCCCGGTCCACTCCTCCCAGCCGAGCACCCAGTCCCCGAGCCCGTTGGTCAGCTCCATCGGCCGGTCCGTGCCGACCACGTCGACGGGGTCGCCGCGCAGCGAGAGGTCGTGGAACCACTTCGCGTCGGCGTCGGCGGCGTTGACGCAGCCGTGCGAGACGTTGCGCACCCCCTGGTCGGCCACCGACCAGGGGGCGCCGTGCACGAACTCCCCGGAGTTCGACAGGCGCGTGGCCCACTTCACGTCCGTCGCGTAGTCGAGGCCGACGGTCGCGCCGTCCATGAGGAAGTCGGCGTGCTTCGCCAGCACCAGGTGGACGCCGGAGCGGGTGATGTACGACGGGTCGTCGTCCTCGCGCCCGCACGAGACGGGGAAGGTGCGGGCGACGACGCCGTTGACCGACGTGGTCATCTGATGGGTGTCGGCGTCCACCACGGACGTGTGGGCGTCGCCGACGGTGAAGGTGAAGTCACGGTCCTCGGCCCCGAAGATCCCGCCACCGACGTCGAGGCTCGTCAGCGGGACCACCACGCGGACGGACGTGCCGGCTGGCCAGTACTCCCGCGGGCGCCAATGCGCCTCGGTGTCGGAGAACCACCGCCACGCCCCCTCGATGCCGTCGGGCCGCTCCACCACCGTCGCGTCGGTCAGCGCCCGGCGCTGGTCGTCGGCGATCGGCTTCGTGAGGTAGAGGACGACGGGCATGCCGACGCCCACGCTCTCCCCGGGCAGCGGCATCATCTTGGCCCGCACGGCGTCGTCCTCGCCCACGGTGGTGAACGCCAGCCGTGCGGTCGCGGTGGCGCCCTCGCTGTTCGTCGCTGTGGCGACGGCCTCGTAGGCGCCAGCGAGCGCGAGCGGCTGCTCGCAGGTCCAGGTGCCGTCGGCGTCCACCGACCCGGCCACGGGCTCGCCGGCCCCTGCCGTCCCGTCCTTCCCTGCGGCGGGCCTCACGACGACGCCGACCAGCGTCCCTCCCGCCACCGCTGCGCTCAGGGCGGGCCTGACCCTCAGGGGCGCGGACGCCCGGGCCGGGGGGTCCGCCGCCGGGGTGGTCTCCACGCCGGCGGCGGTGAGCGTCACCGTGGGCGGCGGCTCGAGGGCCTCCGGGGCCGGTGCGGGAGCGGGATCGGGGCTGGAGGTGCAGCCGGCGAGGACCAGGACGCCCGCACCGGCCAGGAAGCCGCGGCGGTGAACCCCGTCGTGGGTCTGCGCCATGCCTCTGCTCCTCGATGCCCCGGTGGTCTGGGGCTGTTCCGTGGGTGCTCGTGGGTTCTCGACGAGCGGCCGGTCCCTGAGACTAGGTCTCGACGCCAGCCAGGGCCCCACGACGCGCCACAGCGCCGCGATGAGTGCCACATCACCCCGTCGGGCGATCGGCTGAGCCGTTCGAGCATCGGCTCTGAACCCCGGGTGGTCCCCGGGCCGGGCCCGCCATGCCGTCACCGGCAGCGCCATGGCCGTGGTGGGGGCCCTCAGCCAGGCGTGGAGGACCACGCTGCCCGGTCCCGGCCGTCGCGGGGTGCGGGCGAGGATCCCCTGAGCGCCTGATCGCCGCCCGGGTGGCACCCTGCGCTCATGGCTTCGCGCAGCTCCGCCACCCGGTCCAACGCCGCCCGCTCCGCCGTCGACGTCCCCGTCGTGGGTGCGCGCGAGCCCTGCCCCTGCGGCTCCGGCAAGCGGTACAAGCTCTGCCACGGCCGCCTCGCCCGCGCCGCAGCCACCGCCGTCGACCTGCATCCCTACCGGGGTCTCCCCGGGGAGGCCGACTGGGTCGCGATGCACGAGATCGTCCCCGCCGCCACGGCGACGGCCTCGATCGTGCCCGGGTCCCTCGGTGGAGGCTCGGCGGCCGAACCACTGATCGTGGCCACCGTGCTGCCCGGGGTCGAGCGGGCGCTGCGCCGCGAGGACGGGCACCTCGTCCTCGCCCTGCAGGGCGGCTCCGAGCCCGACGCGAGCTCCGCCGCGGCCGCAGCGCTGGCCGCAGCCGTCGCCGGTGAGGGGGGCCCCGGCCCGGCCACCTCCCCGGGCGCCGCCCGTCCGCGCCTGCAGGACGTCATCGACCCGGCCACCGCCTTCGCCGTCACCGTCCACGACGACTTCTCCTTCTGGCTCGACGGCTCCAGCGCTGGCGAGGGCGAGGGTTCCGAGACGGTGCGCCGCGCCGTGGCCGAGGCGGGGGAGTCCGTGGTTCCCACCGTCCGCCTCGAGGCCGTGGAGGCCGCCTACTGGGCGGAGATGGGCAACCGTCGCCACCTGCGGTGGGTCCTCCCCGAGGA
>JBBSRD010000260.1:0-4565 GCA_038243415.1 Actinomycetales bacterium
ACGGCACGCTCTCCGGGCCGGTGGCGAAGAACCTCTCGGAGACCGAGCGCGCGGGGCTCGCCGCGGCCGTCGGCGCGATGCCGGGGGACTGCGTCTTCTTCGCCGCCGGCGCCCCGCGGGCTGCTCGCTCCCTGCTCGGCGCGGCCCGCCTCGAGGTGGGTCGTCGCACCGGGCTCATCGACGAGAGCGCGTGGAGCTTCGTGTGGGTCGTCGACGCGCCGCTGTTCGAGCCCGCCGACGAGGCCACGGCCTCGGGGGACGTGGCCGTCGGCGCCGGCGCGTGGACCGCGGTCCACCACGCGTTCACCTCCCCCAAGCCGGAGTCGCTCGCCACGATGGAGTCCGACCCCGGCGCGGCGCTGTCCCACGCCTACGACCTCGTGTGCAACGGCAACGAGATCGGCGGCGGCTCGATCCGGATCCACTCCCGCGAGGTGCAGGAGCGCGTCTTCGCGATCATGGGCCTGGACGAGGCGGCGGTGACCGAGAAGTTCGGGTTCCTGCTCGACGCCTTCGGCTACGGCGCCCCGCCGCACGGCGGCATCGCTCTCGGGTGGGACCGGGTGCTCGCGCTGCTGACCGGCTCCGACTCCATCCGGGAGGTCATCGCCTTCCCGAAGTCCGGCGGCGGCTACGACCCGCTGACCGCGGCGCCCGCGCCGATCACCGACCAGCAGCGCCGCGAGGCCGGGGTGGACGCGAAGCCGGCTCCGGCTCAGGCCCCCCGGGCGGAGCAGGCCGCGGCGGAGGTCCCCACGCAACCCTCGGCCTGAGGCTCGGCCCTCAGCCCGCCCGTGACAGCGCGGCGCTCACCAGCGCCGCGCTGTCGCCGGGGCGCCCCAGCGCGAAGCCCTGCCCCATCTGGCAGCCGTGCTCGCGCAGGAAGTCGCGCTGCGCCGCGGTGCTCACGCCTTCGGCGACCACCTCCAGCCCCAGCTCGCCGGCCATCGCCAGGATCGCCCGTACCACCGCCGAGCTCTCCCGGTCCTCCGGCAGGCCCTTCACGAAGGTCCGGTCGATCTTGAGCATGCAGACGGGCAGGCGGAGCACGTAGGCGAAGGACGAGAAGCCGGTGCCGAAGTCGTCGATGACGACGTGCACGCCGGCGTCCGCCAGGGACGTGAGGTTCTCGTCGCTCACCGCGGTCTGCTGCACCAGCACCGTCTCGGTGATCTCCACCGCGACGTCTGACGGTGACAGGCCGCCCCGAGCGACGATGCGCAGCAGGTCCTGGGCGAAGCCCGTCTCGGCGAGCTCGACAGCGCTGACGTTGACCGACACGCGAGGCTGGCCCGCGACGGCCCAGCCCGCGGCGTCCGCGACGGCCTGCTCCCGGACCTGGGTGCCCAGGGCGGTGATGAGGCCGGTGGACTCCGCCAGCGCGGTGAAGCGGTCCGCGGGGACCACCTCGCCGTCGGGGGTGGTCCAGCGCGCCAGCGCCTCCGCGGCGACCACGCGGCCTTCGGTCAGGTCGATGATCGGCTGGTAGACGACGGTGATGTGGCCAGCCTCGAGCGCGTACCGGAGCGCGCTCTCGTGGTCGAGCCGTCGCAGAGCGCTGGTGTGCATGGCGGTGTCGAAGGGCACGTGCCGCGCCCGCCCCCTGCGCTTGGCGCGGTTGAGGGCGACGTCGGCGTCGCGCACGAGCACCGTTCCGTCGTCGCGGTCGTCGCCACCCTCACCGTCATCGGCCGGCGCGAGGTCGTCGGTGGTGGCGCTGCCGGTGCTGACGGTGACGACCACGCGGTCGTGCGCGGCGTCCAGGTGGTGAGGTCGGGCCAGGGACGCCGTGATCTCCGCGGCCATCCGGGGCAGGGTCGCACCGTCCTCGAGGCCGTCGAGGAGGACGACGAACTCGTCGCCGCCGAGGCGGGCCACGGTGTCGGAGGCCCGGGCCACGCCCGCGAGGCGACGACCGGCCTCGACGAGCACCTGGTCGCCGGCCGCGTGGCCCAGGGAGTCGTTGACCTGCTTGAAGTCGTCGAGGTCGCAGAAGAGCACGCCGACCCGGCGGTGCGGGTGCGTGCCGTGGTGGTCCATCGCGGCGCCGAGACGCTCCTGGAACAGCGTCCGGTTCGCCAGTCCCGTCAGCGCGTCGTGCTCGGAGGCGTACCGGTGGGCGGCGAGGTCGAGGCGGCGCTGGCTGACCTGCGCGCCGAGGAGCAGCCCGGCGACCGAGAGGGTCACCAGACCGAACTGCAGGGTGATGCCCCCGTTTCGCGATGCCTGGTCACCGGCGAGCAGCACGACGAGCACGTTGACCGCCAGGACAGCGCCGGCGGCCGCCGACAGCCCGCCGCGGACCGCGATCCACAGCAGCGGCGCGTACACGAGGTAGGTGTAGTCCAGCTTGTCCCCGGGGATGCCGGAGTAGGCGATCCACACGGCCGTGACCAGTGCGAGCGCCTGCGCGCCCTGCTCCCAACGGGAGGGGTCCGGGGCCGGTGGGTCGTCGAGCGCTGGCCGCGAGGACCACTCCGTCGGCCACACGTCCTGCCGGCCCCTGGCCCAGCGGCGGGTGAGCAGCAGCAGGACGGGCGTGAGCATCGCGATCCCGGTGGCCGAGCCGGCCCAGTTGCTGGCGATGCTCAGCGCGATGCTGGGGTCCGGCACCTTGCCCACCGCTGCGAGGCCCACCACCCGGGTCGCGCTCACCACGAGGGCCGCGGCCCCCGCGGCGACGACGACCAGCCACACCGCGTCGCGCTGGACCGGGAGCCGTGGGTCGACGTGCAGCACCCGCAGGAGGATCGCCGCGGCCGCGAGGTAGCCGCCGCTGGTGACCACGACGTAGATCGTGTCGGCCAGGACCGACGTCTCGTCAGGGCTGATAGCGAGGACGTGCAGGGTGGACGAGACGACCAGCAGGGGCCACCAGCGCAGGCCGAGGACGAGCAGGACGGCGAGGTCGAGGCCAGCCGGCGGATACCAGACGGACACGCCGGGGGCCGTCTCGAACTGGGCCGCGAGAAGGTCGAGGACCGACCACGCTGCGAGGTAGGCGGACCCCACCGCGGCGTACCGCCACCAGGGGCGGCGGGGTGACGTGCCCGACGGCGCGTCTGCCTCCGCGAGGCCGTGCTGACGATCCGGCTGCCCCACGGGCTGAATCATCACCTATGAGGCAATTGATCGCTACTTGGCGTCACGGACGGGGGGCTGTGGCGACGGCGACCGTCACCGGGCGTCCTCAGGCTCCGGCGCGCGTGCGCAGGTAGTCGCTCACGACGTACTCCCCGAGGCGGTTCGGGCTCGGGGCCATGACGCGGCCACCGTTGCGCCGGGCCACCGCGTCGACGAAGCGGCGCAGCCCCGGGTCCTCACCGAGCACGAAGGTGGTGATCGGGGTGCGGGTCCGCGTCATCGCGTCCACCTCGGTGAGGGTCGCGCGCAGGGTCTCCGGCGACGTCGGCCACTCGAACCAGCCCTCGCCGTCCTCCCCGAGGTGGGCGGTCGGCTCACCGTCGGTGACCACGAGGACCACCGGCTGGGACGTCGGGTGGCGCCCCACGTGCTGGCGGGCCAGGGCCAGGGCGTGCTGGAGGTTGGTGCCCTGGACCATGGACGGCTCGACGGAGGCCAGCTGCGCCGTGGTCAGCTTCGCGGCGGTGCGCCCGAACCCGATCACCTGCAGGGCGTCCTGGGGGTAGCGCGTGGCGATGAGGTGCGCGAGCGCCAGCGCCGTCTGCTTCATCGACGCCCACCGGTCCTCGGCGAACATCGAGTAGGAGAGGTCGACGCACAGGGCCACCGCCGCGCTGGACCGGCGTTCCGTCTCGACGACGGCGAAGTCCTCGGGGAGCAGGCGCAAGGGGCCCCGCCCGTCCACGCCGCGACCCGCGGCGCCGGCCGCAGGCCCTCCGGCGCGCTCGCCGGCGGTGCGCATCACCGCGGCGCGGACCGTGGCCACGGCGTCCAACGGCTGCTCGTCGCCGAACGACCAGGGCCGTGAGGCCCCCGTCGCCTCCCCGGCGGCGCCGGCGCTGCGCTCGTCGTGGCCGCCCCGCCCAGCACCGCGAAGGTCCGCGAAAACCTTCGCGAGGGCGCTCTGCCCCAGCTGGCGCAGCGCCTTGGGGGTCAGCGTGAGGTCGCCGTCGCGGCCCCCGTCGAGCCAGCCCTGCTCGCGCAGCTCCCGCTCCAGACGCCGCAGCGCCTCGACCTGGGCCACCGCGCCGGGCCCGAGCTGGCGCTCGACCGCGTCGACGTCCACGTCGTCCAGGGTGGAGAGCGGGTCGCCCATCGAGAGCTGGTCGTCCAGGGCGTCCAGGTCGGAGAGCTCACCGATCGCGTCGGTGCCCTCGTCCAGGCCCAGCGGGGCGTCTCCGGTGAACCGCTCACCGGGGCCGCCGAACGCGCCGGGGCGCAGGTCCTGCAGGTGCGTGGACAGCGCCGACATCTCACCGGCCAGGTCCGCGTCCTCCAGCGCCTGGGCCATGAGGGAGGCGAGCTCCTTGCGCTGGCTCTTGCTGAGCGATCGCATGAGGCGGCCCATCGCGGCGGCGCGCTGGGCAAGGACGTCGACGAGCTCGTCGACGTCCTTGCCCAGCGCGCCGCCGCGATGGGCC
>JBBSRD010000261.1:0-4555 GCA_038243415.1 Actinomycetales bacterium
TCAGCGGATCGGGCGGCTGGGGCAGGCCGCGGTGGCGGTAGTCCTCGCCGTCGACGTGGACGATGACGAACCGGGAGCCCACCGCCTGGATCTCGCGCAGGAAGTCGTCCGCGGCGAAGCGCCCCTCCCCCAGGGCGTCGGGCAGGGTGTTCGACGTGGCCGCGAGCGCCACGCCGGCGTCGGCGAGCTCGCGCAGGAGCCGGGCCATGAGCACCGTGTCGCCGGGGTCGTCGAGCTCGAACTCGTCGATGCAGACGAGCGTCCTGGTGGTGAGGGCGTCGACGGCCTGGCGGAAGCCCAGAGCCCCGACGAGGTTCGTGTACTCGACGAAGGTGCCATAGGCGGCCTCGGCGCCGGTCGCGGTGACGGCCTCGTAGAGGGAGACGAGCAGGTGGCTCTTGCCGACCCCGAAGCCGCCGTCGAGATAGGCGCCCAGCGGCTTCGCGGGCCCGGCCTTCTTCCCGCCGAAGAGCTTGCCGAGCATCCCCGAGTCCTTGCGGGGAGCGGTGGTGCGGGCGGCGAGGTCCTCGAGCTCGGCGAGCGCGCCCGCCTGGGTGGGCTGGGCCGGGTCGGGGCGGTAGGTGTCGAAGCGGGCGGTGGCGAACTGGGGCGGCGGCACCAGGTCGGCCAGCAGTCGCTGCGCCGACGGACGAGGTGAGCGCTCCGCGAGGGAAAGCACCGGACGAGCGTAGGTGGTCCGTGACCCTCTGGCCCGGTGACCGCGGCGTCGGGGCACGTCGCCCGCCTCGCCTAGGGTCGATGCTGTACCCGACGATCACCACCACCTTGGAGGCCTCGTGCCCGCACCCCTCGACGACTCGCCCACCTTCGCCGCCTACGCCCACCCCGAGCGCCTGGTGAGCACCGACTGGCTGGCCGAGCACCTCGGCGAGCCCGGCCTCGTGGTGGTGGAGTCCGACGAGGACGTGCTGCTCTACGAGACCGGCCACGTCCCCGGAGCGGTGAAGGTGGACTGGCACACCGACCTCAACCACCCCGTGACCCGCGACTACATCGACGGTGAGGCCTTCGCGGCGCTCATGGGTGAGCGCGGCATCTCCCGGGACTCGACGATCGTGGTCTACGGCGACAAGTCCAACTGGTGGGCCGCGTACGCGCTGTGGGTCTTCACCCTCTTCGGCCATGAGGACGTCCGCCTGCTCGACGGCGGCCGTGCCAAGTGGCAGGCCGAGGGCCGTGACATGACCACCGACGCCTCGGACCCGACGGCGGTGGAGTACCCGGTGGTCGAGCGCGACGACTCCGCGATCCGCGCCTACCGCGACGACGTGCTCGACTTCCTCGGCGGTCAGCTGATCGACGTGCGCTCACCCCAGGAGTACACCGGTGAGCGCACCCACATGCCGGACTACCCCGAGGAGGGGGCGCTGCGCGGCGGGCACATCCCGGGCGCGCAGTCCGTCCCGTGGGCCAGGGCTGCCGCGCAGGACGGGACGTTCAAGACCCGCGAGGAGCTGGCGGCGATCTACGAGGACGAGAAGGGTCTCTCGCCCGAGCAGCCCACGATCGCCTACTGCCGCATCGGTGAGCGCTCGAGCCACACGTGGTTCGTCCTGACGCACCTGCTCGGCCACGGCGACGTGAGGAACTACGACGGCTCGTGGACGGAGTGGGGCAGCGCGGTGCGCGTGCCGATCGCCACCGGCACAGAGCCCGGCTCGGTCTGAAGCACCTGCTCGACACCCGCCGCCCCCGCCCCCCCGGCGGCGGGTGGGACGATGGAGCCCATGAGCGATCTGCCCACCGCCATGGCCGAGATCGTCGAGGAGTTCGCGGCGGTCCCCGAGCGCGAGCGCCTGCAGCTGCTGCTGGAGTTCAGCCGCGAGCTGCCGGCCCTCCCGCCCCGCTACGCCGACCACCCCGAGCTGATGCAGCCGGTCCCGGAGTGCCAGTCACCGGTCTTCCTCGTCACCGAGGTCGCCGACGCCTCCGTGGACCCGGAGCGGACGATGAGCCTGTTCTTCTCCGCACCCCCCGAGGCGCCCACGACCAGCGGCTTCGCCTCGATCCTGCACGCGGGCCTCGACGGGGTCCCCGCTCAGGACGTGCTGGACCTGCCCCAGGACGTGACCAGCCGCCTCGGCCTCGACCGGGCCGTCAGCCCTCTGCGGATGCGCGGCATGCACGGGATGCTCAGCCGCATCCGGGCGGCCGCCCGCGAGGCCCTCGCCGGCTGAGCGCCCGGCGGCGCTCCTCCCCTCAGCGGCGCCGCCGCAGCCGACCGGCGGCGGGCGCTCAGAGGTGGTCGAGGAGGAACCGCGCGACCTCGCGCTCCCAGCGCTCCGGGTCGGTGTTCCACTCGCGGACGTGCCCGGCGCCGGCGAACTCCGCGAACGTCACGAGGTCCGGGCGGGCAGCGGCCAGGGCCCGGGAGGGCCCGATGGGCACGTGGTCGTCGTCGCCGCCGTGCATGAGGAGCACCGGGACGACGAGCTCGCCGGCGCGCTCCACCCAGTCCAGGGCCTCGAGGTCCACGGGCTGCTCCACCCCGGTCACCGCGCGCGCCAGCGGCGAGCCCAGCAGGCCCAGCCCGTAGCGACCGACGCCTCGCGGGAGTCGGTTGAGGGCTGCCTGGTGGTCCAGGACGTCGCGCCAGTCGACGACGGGGGCGTCCAGGACCACGGCCCGCACCGAGGAGGCCGTCCAGCTGCGGGCGAGGAGCTGCAGGGCGATCGCCCCGCCCATCGACCAGCCGAAGAGCACCACGTGGCGCGCCCCGGAGGCCAGCGCGTGCACGATCGCGGCCTCCACGTCGGCCCACTCGGTCTCCCCGAGGCCGTAGCGGCCCGAGGCTGACGGGGCGGCGTCGCCGTCGTTGCGGTAGGACACGACGAGGGCGTCCACGCCGATGCGGTGGAGCAGCGGCAGCGCCCGGAGGCACTCCTCGCGGGAGGCGCCGCGGCCGTGCACGAGCACCGCCCACGTCCGGTCGTCGTCGGCCGAGGCGCTGGAGCGCGCCGCGCCGGGCACGAACCAGGCCGGCATGGGCCCGGCGTCGGAGGTGATCGCGACGTCGGTGAACGCCAGGCCGTGCGCGGCGGCCGGGTCGCCGGCGAAGTAGGCGGCGCTCCAGCGGGCGGGGCCGGGGACGAGGCGTCCGGAGTCGACGCCCACCAGCTCGCGGGTGACGGTGGAGGGGCGGCCGCGTCGCTCTGAGGTGTCCCGCGACAGCACCTCCCCGAGCCGGGCGTGCCCCCCGCCGGGCAGCCACATCCCGTAGAGACCCCTCGACAGGGTGTCGCGGGTGGCCTCGAGGACCACGGCGTCACCGGTGACCTCGAGCACGCGCACGTCCTCGCGGCGGCGGCTGACCGGGGTCACGACGGCGCGGGCGAAGGCGCCGGCCAGGGCCGAGGTCGCTGCCGCCGTCGCCACGGCCAGCAGCGCCCCGGCGAGGGCGGACCGTCCGCCGAGGCGGCTCACGAGCCGCCGCCCGCACGGGCTGTGCGGACCGCCCACCACACCAGGGGGACCTGCATCGGCAGGCGGACCAGGGTGGCGACGCGGTACGGCGTCGAAGCACGGCGCGACCGGAGGGCGGCGACCGCCATCGTGACGTTCGCGGGGAAGACGGCGACGAACAGCGCCGCGCTCCCCCACCCGCCGAGCCGGCGGGTCCGGGCGGGGACCAGCGCGGCGGCGCACGCGAGCTCGGCGGCCCCGGAGGCCAGCGTCCAGAAGCGCGGGGCGCC
This sequence comes from Actinomycetales bacterium, assembly GCA_038243415.1. Classification (GTDB taxonomy): domain Bacteria; phylum Actinomycetota; class Actinomycetes; order Actinomycetales; family Quadrisphaeraceae; genus CADCUY01. The sequence goes on from JBBSRD010000261.1 coordinate 3,714, forward strand.
CAGGGCGGCCGGGACGACGCCGTCGAAGACCCGGGGCACGGCGAAGTGGGCAGCGCCCGTCACGGTGAGCATGCTGGCCAGGCCACGCCACGTCGGTGATCTCACCCGGGCATCGTCCCAGCGCCACCACCACCGCCGCGAGAGGGGGCGGATAGCGTCAGCCCCATGGACGAGAGCAGCGGCGGCGCCGTGGACCAGAGCAGCGGCGGCGCCGTGGACGAGGACGTCGGCGCTGCGCGCCCCACCACGGTGCTGCTCACCGAGGAGCCCGTCACCGGCCCCGACCTCGAGCGCATCCTGGCGATCCACCCCTCCCGCGCCGAGGACCCGACCCACCTGTACGAGGTGCTGGTCCCGGTGCAGGACGCCGCCCCCGGCCTGTCGGAGGCCATCGACTCCCTCGCCCTCGGGGAGGTCCGCGAGGCCTTCGACGAGCTGCGCGGCGGCGGGAAGGACGCGCCCCGCCGCGATCACGAGGCGGCCGCCCGCGTGGCCGAGGAGGTCCTCGCCGACACGCTCGCCTCGCTGCGCCGCCACGAGCGCGACGCCCGCGGCAGCGTGACCCACTCCGACCCGGTGGGAGCCACCGCCACCACGGTCCAGCGCACGGGGGCCGACGACGTGGTGGTCGTCACGCGCCCCCGCTTCGTGGAGGACACGCTGCACACCGACTGGGCTTCACGGCTGCGCCAGGTCCTCGACGTGCCGGTGCTGCACGTCTACGGCGGCACCACCTCGACGAGCTGATGGTCTTCGCGTCATGACCCTGAGATGGATGCTGGGGCGGCTCCGGGGTGTTGACCCACACATGACCGCTCAGACCCCCGACCAGACACCGAGCA
>JBBSRD010000262.1:0-4529 GCA_038243415.1 Actinomycetales bacterium
ACCCACCGCATCGCCCACCTACTGGCCGCCCGCGGCGTGCGGCCGGGGCAGGTCCTGGCCATCACCTTCACCAACAAGGCTGACGCGGAGATGCGCGAGCGGGTGGCGGCGCTGGTGGGGCCGGCCGCCCGCACCATGTGGGTCTCGACGTTCCACTCCGCGTGCGTCCGGATCCTGCGCCGGGAGGCCGTGCACCTGGGCCTGCGCTCCAGCTTCTCCATCTACGACGCCGACGACGCGCGCCGGCTCATGGCGCTGGTGGTCCGCGAGCTCAACCTGGACCCCAAGAAGTTCGCGCCCCGGGCGCTGACCCACCAGGTGTCCAACCTCAAGAACGAGCTGGTCGACCCGGAGGCCTTCGCGTCGCGCGCGGCCGACGGCACGGGCTCCGAGCAGGTGCTCGCCCGCTGCTACGCCCTCTACCAGGAGCGGCTGCGCCAGGCCAACGCCCTGGACTTCGACGACCTCATCGCGATGACCGTGAAGGTGCTGCAGACCTTCCCCGAGGTCGCCGAGCACTACCACCGGCGCTTCCGCCACCTCCTCGTCGACGAGTACCAGGACACCAACCACGCGCAGTACGTGCTGGTCCGCGAGCTTGCTGGCGGCGCGGCGGCGACCGCCCTGACGGCTGGGGCCGCTGCTCCGGAGGCTGACGCGGCCGACCCGATGACCGCCGGCCCGCTCCCCACGGCCGAGCTCCCCATGGCCGAGCTCACCGTGGTCGGCGACGCGGACCAGTCCATCTACGCCTTCCGCGGCGCGACGATCCGCAACATCACCGAGTTCGAGGCCGACTACCCGGACGCGCGCACGCTGCTGCTGGAGCAGAACTACCGCTCCACCCAGACGATCCTGTCGGCCGCCAACGCCGTGATCTCTCAGAACGCCGACCGCCGCCCCAAGAACCTGTGGACCGCCGAGGGCGCCGGGCCGCAGATCGTCGGGTACGTCGCGGACAACGAGCACGACGAGGCGGCGTTCGTGGCCGCCGAGATCGACCGCCTCCACGACGACGAGGGCATCGGCTACGGCGACGTCGCGGTGTTCTACCGGACCAACGCGCAGTCGCGGGCCCTGGAGGAGGTCTTCATCCGCGTGGGCCTGCCCTACAAGGTGGTCGGGGGGACACGCTTCTACGAGCGGCGCGAGGTGCGCGACGCCGTCGCCTACCTGCGCCTGCTGTCGAACCCGGCCGACACGGTGAGCCTGCGGCGCATCCTCAACGTCCCCAAGCGGGGCATCGGCGACCGCGCCGAGGCGGTGGTGGCGGCCTTCGCCGACCGCGAGCGCATCGGGTTCTCGCAGGCGCTCGACCGCGCCGACGAGGCCCCCGGGCTCGTGGCCCGCTCGTTGAACGCCGTCCGGTCCTTCACGACGATGATCGACGAGCTGCGGACCCTCGTCGAGGCGGGCTCGGGACCGGCCACCGTGCTGGAGGCGGTGCTCGACCGCACCGGGATGCTCGCCGAGCTCCAGGCCTCGATGGACCCTCAGGACGAGTCGCGGGTGGAGAACCTCGCGGAGCTGGCGGCGGTCGCCGGCGAGTACGAGGCCGCCAGCGAAGGGGCGGGCACCCTCGCGGACTTCCTGGAGAACGTCTCGCTCGTGGCCGACGCCGACCAGGTCCCGGACGGGGCCGTGGCCGACGGGGGCTCGGAGCAGGCCGCCCCCGACTCCGGCGTGGTCACGCTCATGACGCTGCACACCGCGAAGGGCCTGGAGTTCCCCGCGGTGTTCGTCACCGGGCTGGAGGACGGGACCTTCCCGCACGTGCGGTCCCTGGCCGACGGCGGTGAGCTCAGCGAGGAGCGCCGGCTCGCCTACGTGGGCATCACGCGGGCACGGAGGTTCCTGCGCCTGAGCCGGGCGGCGATGCGCAGCGCCTGGGGCCAGCCGCAGTACTTCCCCGCCTCGCGGTTCCTCGACGAGGTGCCGGCGGAGCTGCTGCGTTGGGAGCGCGCCGAGGCCGCCACGCCTGCCGGCGCCGGTGCGTACGGGCCGGCGTACGGCAGCGGCGGCTACGCGGGAGGGTCCGCGGGCGCGCGCCTGGCCGGTGCGCCGGGCGTGCGGACGGCCGGGACCCGCCCGGCCATTTCCGTCTCCGTGGGGGACCGGGTCACCCACGACACGTTCGGGATGGGCACGGTCACCGTCGTGGAGGGCGTGGGTGACAAGACGGTGGCCCACGTCGACTTCCGCGACGAGGGCGTGAAGCGGCTGCTGCTGCGCTACGCGCCGGTGCAGAAGCTGTGAGCGCCCGAGGCGCCGCCGTGCCGTGACTGGTTCATGACCCTCTGCGCCGCTCTTCACCCATCGGCCCGCTATGTTCTGCCGCGCGGGTCGATGGCGACGGTCGCCGTCCGAACCTGCCCGGAGACCTCATGCGCCCCACCACCGCACTGACCGCCGCCGTCGCGCTCCTCGCGCCGACCGTCCTGCTCGCTCCCGCGAGCGCCACCGAGGTCGTCGAGCGGGACGCGGTCACGGCCTCGACCGCCTCGACCGCTGCAGCTCCCGGCCAGCCGATCGCGGAGCGCCGCCTGGTCATCGGCCACCGCGGTGCGTCCGGCTACCGGCCCGAGCACACCCTGGCCTCCTACGAGCTGGCAGCGCGCCTCGGCGCCGATTTCATCGAGCCGGACCTGGTGAGCACGAAGGACCACGTGCTCGTCGTGCGCCACGAGAACGAGATCTCCACGACCACCGACGTCGCCGACCACCCCGAGCTCGCCGACCGGAAGACCACCAAGACCGTCGACGGCAAGGACGTCACCGGCTGGTTCACCGAGGACCTCACCCTCGCCGAGCTGAAGACCCTGCGCGCGAAGGAGCGCCTGCCGGAGATCCGCGAGGAGAGCACGATCTACGACGGCCTCTACGAGGTGCCGACCTTCGACGAGGTGCTGGCGCTGCGGGAGAGCCTCTCGGCGGAGCTGGGTCGTGACGTCGGCGTCTACCCCGAGACCAAGCACCCCACGTACTTCGACGGCGTCGGCCTCTCGCTCGAGGAGCCGCTCGTGGCCGCGCTCGCCCGGGAGGACCTCGACGACGCTGACGACCCGGTGTTCGTGCAGTCCTTCGAACCGTCGAACCTGCGCGAGCTGCACGAGCAGGGCCAGCTCCAGGTGCCGCTGGTCCAGCTGCTCTCCCCGACCGGGGCGCCGTACGACGCGGTGGCCGCCGGCTCGGGGCTGACCTACGCGGACGCCGTCACCCCGCGGGGCCTGGCCTTCATCGCGACGTACGCCGCGGGCATCGGGCCGGACAAGAACCAGGTCATCGGGAGGAACGCCGACGAGACGCTGGGCGCGCCGACCACGCTCGTCGACGACGCCCACGCCGCCGGCCTGCAGGTGCACCCATACACGTTCCGGGCGGAGAACGCCTTCCTGCCCGCCGAGCTGCGCACGGGTGACGGCCAGAGCGAGGACCTCGACGACTTCGGGAAGGTCCTGGAGGAGGAGCGGCTGTTCTGGGGCACCGGCATCGACGCGATGTTCGCGGACCAGCCGGACGTCGCCGTGGTCTCGCGGGGCCTGGTGGAGGACGCCGGGCGGGAGTAGGCGCGCACCGCGGCGGCGCAGGGGGTGCGACCCGGCGGGGCGACCCGCTGGGTCGGGCGCGCCGTCGCCGATACGCTCGCAGCGGCTCGGAACACCGCGGGCCGGCGCGGCGCCCGGAGCCGGGTGCGCGCAGACGTCGAGACCGGAGGTCAAGCCCACGTGGATCTGTACGAGTACCAGGCACGCGACCTGTTCGAGAGCCACGGGGTGCCCGTGCTGCCGGGGATCGTGGCGACCACCGTCGACGACGTGGTCGCCGCTGCCGAGCAGCTCGGCGGGGTGACCGTCGTCAAGGCCCAGGTGAAGGTGGGTGGCCGCGGCAAGGCCGGCGGGGTCAAGGTCGCCAAGACCCCGGCCGACGCCCGCACCGCCGCCGAGTCCATCCTCGGGCTGGACATCAAGGGCCACGAGGTCAAGACCGTCATGGTCGCCGGCGGGGCCGACATCGTCGAGGAGTACTACGCCTCGATCCTGCTGGACCGCTCCGAGCGCCGGTACCTGGCGCTGGCCTCCAAGGAGGGCGGCGTGGAGATCGAGGTGCTCGCCGTCGAGCGCCCCGAGGCGCTGGCCCGCGTGGCGATCGACCCGCTGGTCGGCGTCGACGAGGCGAAGGCCCAGGAGATCGTCTCCGCCGCTGGCTTCGACGCCGAGGTCGCCGACCAGGTGGCCGCGGTGTTCGTGAAGCTGTGGGAGGTCTACTCGGGCGCCGACGCCACGCTGGTGGAGGTCAACCCGCTGGTGAAGGTCCGTTCGGGCGAGGTCATCGCCCTCGACGGCAAGGTCTCCCTGGACGACAACGCCGCCTTCCGCCACCCGGACTGGGCGGAGCTGGCCGACACCTCCTCGGACGACCCCCTGGAGACCAAGGCCCACGAGGCGGGGCTGAACTACGTCAAGCTCGACGGCGACGTGGGGATCATCGGCAACGGCGCCGGCCTGGTGATGTCCACCCTGGACGTGGTG
>JBBSRD010000263.1:0-4525 GCA_038243415.1 Actinomycetales bacterium
GAGCGCCACGGCGCCGGCGCGCAGCACGGGGGCACGACGGCCCGGACCGTACGGGCGAGCGGGGAGCACGAGCCTCACGCGCCAGCGATCGACGAGGCGCCGGGGAGCAGCGCGGCGGCGGGCTCGCGGTAGGACACCGCGACGATCTCCGCGCCGTCGAACGTCAGCGTCGTCAGGGACGCGAGGGTGCAGCCGCGGCGGCGCGGGTCGTGCCAGAGCCGCTCGCCCCGCGCGGAGCGTCGAGCGCAGACGATCGGCAGCTGGTGGCTGACGAGCACGGCCTCGTGGCCGGCGACGCGCGCCGCGGCCTCACGGGCGGCGGCGAGCATGCGGCCCTGCTGGCGGACGTAGGGCTCGCCCCAGCTGGGGCGCAGCGGGTTGCGGTAGCGCGGCCACAGCCTCGGGGACCACAGCCGGGCCTTCGCGCCGACCACGTGGTCGCCCTGGAAGGAGTTCGCCGCCTCGATGAGCCGCTCGTCGGTGCCGACGTCGAGGCCGAACGCCGCAGCGACCGGTGCGGCGGTCTCCTGGGCGCGCTCCAGGGGTGAGGCCACGACGTCGACGACGTCGGCGCCGCGCGCCGCGAGGTCGTCGGCGACGACCTGGGCCATGCGGGTGCCGAGCTCGGAGAGGTGGAACCCCGGCAGCCGCCCGTAGAGCACGGCGTCGGGGTTGAAGACCTCTCCGTGGCGCAGGAGGTGGACCTGGGTGAGCGTCACCGACCCAGTATGGCCACGCTTCCTGGCAGGTACGGCCCCCCGGGCCCGTCAGCGCAGGTCAGGGGCCGGGTCGACGCTCAGCGTGTGGCCGACGGAACAGCTGCGGCGGCCCGTGCGGCGTGGGGCAGCGCGTCGAGGACCTGGTCGACGGCCGCCTCGTCGTGCGCGGCGGAGAGGAACCACGACTCGTAGGTGCTCGGCGGGAGGTGCACCCCGCGGGAGAGCATCTCGTGGAAGAACGCCGCGTAGGCCGCGGTGTCCTGGGTGCGGGCCTGGGCGTAGCCGGTGACGGGAGCCCCGACGCGCTCGGGGGTGGCGCCGGTGGCGGTGGTGAGGAACAGCGAGAACATCGACCCCGCCGAGCCCACCGCGTGCGGGACGCCGGCGGCCAGGAGGGCCGCGGAGGCGGCGTCGCGGATCGTCGCGGCCGCGGAGTCGACGGCGGCGTAGACCTCCGGGGTGCACTGCTGCAGGGTCGCGAGCCCGGCCGCAGAGGCCACGGGGTTCCCCGACAGGGTCCCGGCCTGGTAGACGGGCCCGAGCGGGGAGAGGAAGGCCATGACGTCGGCCCGGCCCCCGAACGCCGCCACCGGGAAGCCCCCGCCCATGACCTTGCCGAAGGTGAAGAGGTCCGGGGCGCGCTTCGCGCCGGGCGCACCGGCCGCGCCGTCGTCGTCGGGGCCCTCGAGCCCGAACCACCCGGCGGGGCTGAGCCGGAAACCGGTCATCACCTCGTCGGAGACGAGCAGCGCGCCGTGCTCCGCGGTCACGTCGAGCATCGCGCGGGTGAAGCCGGCCACCGGGGGCACCACGCCCAGGTTGCCGGCGGCCGCCTCGGTGATGACGCAGGCGATGCGCGGGCCGTGCTCGGCGAACGCCGCGCGCAGCGCCGCCTCGTCGTTGTAGGGCAGGACGAGGGTGTCCTGCGAGGAGGCCTTCGTGACGCCGGGGGTGTCGGGGAGGGCGAAGGTCGCCAGGCCCGAGCCGGCGGAGGCCAGGAGCGCGTCGACGTGGCCGTGGTAGCACCCGGCGAACTTCACGACCACGTCGCGCCCGGTGAAGCCGCGGGCGAGGCGGATGGCGCTCATCGTGGCCTCGGTGCCGGAGGAGACCAGGCGCACCTGCTCGAGCGGGCCGACGCGGGAGATGAGCTCCTCCGCGAGCGCCACCTCGCCCTCGGAGGGGGTGCCGTAGGAGAACCCGCGACCCGCCGCGGTGGTCACGGCCGCGACCACCGCGGGGTGGGCGTGGCCGAGGATCATGGGTCCCCAGGAGCAGACGAGGTCCACGTAGCGGCGCCCGTCGGCGTCGAAGAGGTAGGGGCCCGCCGCGCGGTCGGTGAAGCGCGGGGTCCCGCCGACCGCGCGGAAGGCCCGGACGGGTGAGTTGACCCCGCCGGGGAGCGCCCTCGAGGCTCTCTCGAACAGGGCCGCGGACGCGGGGGCCTCGAAGGGATAGGGGACGGTCGGCGCGCTCACCGCCCCATCATGGCGCCGGGGCGCGGCGTTCAGCCCGTCGGGGCCGGGGCGTCCCTGCCGGGTCCCGCGGCGCTCGCGCCGGGGCCCTGGCTGCGGGCCGCGGGCCCTGCGCCCTCCTGGTGCGCGACGAGGGTGTCCATGATCTCCCCCAGCGCCGCGGTCTGCGCGGGGCTGAGGGCGTCGAAGAGGTGGCCGCGGACGGACTCCACGTGCCGCGGAGCGGCTGCCTCGAGCGCGCGGCGACCCGCGGGGGTGAGGACCGCGAGCACGCCTCGGCCGTCGCTCTCGCAGGACTCGCGCGCCACCAGCCCGCGGCCCTCCAGCCGGGCGGTGGTGTGGGTGAGCCGGCTGCGCGAGTGCACCAGCTCGTCGGCGAGGACCGCCATGCGCGCCCGTCCGCCGGGGCTCTCCGAGAGGCGGACCAGCAGCTCGTACTCGCCCATGCTGAACGGCGGGTCGTCCGAGGCCAGGTCGTTCGCGACCCGCGCGGCCAGCCGCTGGGAGGCCGCGAGGCAGAGCCGCCAGACCTTCTGCTCGTCCTCGTCGAGCCACCGCACCTCAGTCACCGGGACAGGCTACGGGCGCCCGGGAGGGTGGTCCGGGCGCGACTGCCCGCGAAGGAGCGACGAGAAGATGCCACCATCATCGTCGTGGCAGCCATGAAGACCGACGGCGCAGGGTGCACCGACGCCCGCGAGACCGTCTCCTCCCTCACCTCCGAGGGGTGGCAGGTCGCCAGCCCGTGGACCTCTCACCCCGACCAGCACTACCCCGCGCACAAGCACGCCTACGACAAGGTCGTGGTCTGCTTGGAGGGGTCCATCGTCTTCACCACCGAGGACGCCCTCGTCCCGCTGAGCGACGGCGACCGCATGGACCTCGAGGCGGGCACCGTGCACGAGGCCGTCGCCGGCTCCGACGGCGCGGTGTGCGTGGAGGCGCGCGGGCAGCACGGATAGCTTCTCGCGGCAGCCGAGCCCGCTGCACACCGTGCGCTGAGCACCCATCACCGCCGCTGCGGCGACCTGTCGGAGGACCCCCGTGTCAGACCGTGGCGAGACCGCGCCCACACCGAGCCTGTGGCAGCGCGCCGCGCGAGCCCTCGTCTGGCTGCGCTGGCCCGTCGTGGCCTTCTGGATCCTCGGCGCCGTCGCGCTCACCGGGTTCGCACCGACCTCGCAGACCGCCGGCACCGGCCTCGACGCGCTGCTGCCGGAGGACAGCCCCGCGGCCTCCGCAGAGGCCCGCTCCTACGAGCAGTTCGACCTCCCGCTGCTCTCACGCCTCGCGGTGGTCCAGCGCGACGAGGACGGACTGGACGCCGACCAGGTCGCCACCAGCCTCGAGGCCGCCGCGGCGCTGGACGCCGAACGGCTGGAGAACGGCTTCGACCCCGGCTCGAACGACCTGCTGGCCGCTCTGCCGCTCCTGAACTCCACGAAGGCCCTGCCCACCTCCACGGGGGACGGGACCACCGCGATCACCTACCTCTTCGGGTCTCCCCAGGCGACCGCGGGCGCCCAGACGCGCGCCGCCGAGGCCTACGCCCAGCGGCTGGGCCCCGGCTCCGACGTCGTGGGCGTCACCGGGCCCATCGCGGCACAGCGCGAGCAGGGCCGCGTCATCTCGGACCGCCTGCCCCTCGTCGAGGTCGGCACGGTCACGCTGGTGCTGCTCGTCGTCGGCATCGCGTTCCGCTCGGTCGTCGCGCCGTTGGTCACCGTGGGCACCGCGCTGCTCGCCTACCTGGTCTCCGTGCGGTTCCTCGGGCTGGTGGGCACCGTGGTCGACATCTCGGTGCCCGAGCAGCTCCAACCGCTCATCCTCGCGCTGCTCGTCGGGGTGGTCGCGGACTACTCGATCTTCTACCTCGTCGCCACGCGGGACCGCCTGCGCGAGGGGCAGGACCCGCGCGCGGCGGCTCTGGGCTCCACCGCGGCCTACAGCAGCGTGATCCTCGCCGCCGGCATCACCGTCGCCGCCGGGACGGCGTCGCTGCTCGTGGCGCAGCTGCCGCTGTACCGCGCCTTCGGCCCGGGGCTCGCGCTGACGGTGGTGACCGGGCTGGTCATCTCGCTGACGCTGATCCCGGCGCTCATGGCGATCCTGGGCAGGGCGCTGTTCTGGCCCAGCCGCTTCCCCGTGACGGCACGGCCCGACCGGTCCGGTGAGCCCGGCCCGCCCGGCGACACCGCGTCCGGCCGGCCCCCGCGCCGGCCGGGGCGGCTGACGAGCGCGATGACCCGGCGCCCGACGGCGGCGCTCGCTGTCGTGCTGTGCGTCGGGGGGCTGGCCCTCGCCGCCTCCCCCGTGCTCGGGCTGCGCCTC